>JAFAWL010000406.1 GCA_019241805.1 Actinomycetota bacterium | reverse complement strand
AACGGCCCGGCGATGAGCCTGGGCGCCGGTTACGGCGACTGGAACGTTTCGTGGTCGAGCTGGCAAACCGGCGGCGCGATTCCGGTCTGACGCGGCGCGTCGCCCGTAGCACTGCGATTGCCCTGGAACCGGCGAACACCGTGTCGTCCACCCGGTTGAAGGGGCAATCGCTTCGTGCGATCCCACGCGCTACGACCGTGGGCTGCGCGATCCTGGGGCGGTTGACCGGCCCGGCAGACTCGGATCCATGACGGCTACCGTGCCCCCGGACGCGTTGTTCGAACGGCTGCGCATCGCCGGGGATCCACTGGCCGACCCGGCCGCCATGGTGATCGCCGGCCGCGCACGGTTCACCGTGCTGACGGCCCGCCTTGTTCGCATGGAGTATTCACCCGAGGGCTGTTTCGAGGACCGCTCCACCTATGCCTTCCCGAATCGTCGCGCCGCCGTTCCGCGGTTCGACCTTCAGCAGCAAGGCTCCCGTACCGCGATCGACACGGGCGCACTTCGACTCACGTACACCGATGACGGCCGCGCGTTCGACGCCGGCAACCTCACCATCGAACTGCTCGACCATCCGCGCACGAGGTGGTGTCCCGGTCAGCTCGCATCGGGAAATCTCGGTGGCGCGCGACGCACTGTCGATCGTTGCCGTGGTGAAGCCGCGCTCGAACTCGGTCTGGTCTCGCGTGACGGCTGGGCGCTGATCGAGGACAGCGACGGGATCGTCTTCTCCGCCGGCGGCGCCTGGGTCGAACCGCGAGCGCACGTTCAGCCGGCCCACGACTGGTACTTCTTCGGCTACGGCCACGACTATCCCGCCGCTGTTTCGGAATACACCCGGTTCGGCGGCAGCATTCCACTCGTTCCGCGGTGGGTGCTCGGTGCCTGGTGGTCGCGCTACTGGCCCTACCGCGACGCCGATGTGCGTGAGTTGGTCGAACAGTTCCGGGCGCGCGGCTTTCCGCTCGATGTTTTCGTGATCGACATGGACTGGCACACGGCTGACAGTTGGACCGGCTATACGTGGAACCGTGAGTTGTTTCCCGATCCGGCCGGCCTGCTGAGCTGGCTGCACGAGCAGGGCCTGCGAGTGACGTTGAATCTGCATCCCGCGTTGGGTGTGCAGTCGTTCGAGGATGCCTACCCGGCCGTGGCTCACGCCCTGGGAATCGAGCCCGCGACCAGGACGGCCGTGCCCTTCCGGATCACCGATCGTGACTTCGTCCGCGCCTACTTCGAGCTCGTGCATCATCCGCTGGAGGACGAAGGGGTCGACTTCTGGTGGATGGATTGGCAGCAGGGGCGGAGCTCCGAACTGGCCGGACTTGATCCGCTGCCTTGGCTGAATCACCTGCATTTCCAAGACATTGCTCGCCGTCCCGGGCGGCGCGGCGTCGACTTCAGTCGATGGGGCGGCCTGGGCAGTCACCGTTACCCGGTCGGCTTCTCCGGTGACTCGTACGCGCAGTGGTCGGCGCTGCAGTTCCAACCGCGTTACACCGCGGCCGGGGCCAACGTCGCCTACAGCTGGTGGAGCCACGACATCGGGGGCCATGCCGGCGCCGACGATCCCGAGCTCTACGCGCGGTGGGTGCAGTTCGGGGCGCTGAGCCCGGTGCTTCGTCCGCACAGCAACAACCACCAATGGTCCGAACGTCGGCCCTGGATGTTCGGCGACGAGGTGACCGAGGTTGTCCGGGCCGCGTTCGAGATGCGCTATCGCATGATTCCTTACCTGTATTCGGCCGCCCGGGTCGCCGCCGACACCGGGATCTCGATAGTGCGGCCGATGTCCTGGCTGGCACCCGAGAACGACAGCGCCTACCTGGCGCGTCACCAGTACCTGCTCGGCGACTCGCTGCTGGCTGCGCCGGCCGTGCACCCGGCCGACCCGACCACCGGGCGGGCCAGGGTCGACGTCTGGGTGCCCGAAGGGCGCTGGTTCGAACGTGAGACCGGCGAATCATTCACCGGGCCGCGCTGGGTGCGGCTGCTCGCCGCCCTGCGCGACGTCCCGCAGCTCGTCCCCGAGGGAGCCGTGCTTCCGTTGGCCGAACCGGCCGCGCACACCGGCCTGCTGGACCCTGATCACCTGCTGCTGTCGGTGTTTCCCGGTCCAGCGGGAACGGCGCGCGTCTACGAGGACGCCGGCGACGGCCTCGGCTACCGCGACGGCCGATTCGCCTGGACGAGCGTACGGGCTGCCTGCCTCGACGGATCCAACGCTCGGGTCCTGGTCGAACCGGCCGTCGGCGCGGGCGAGTTCACCGAGCGCGAGCGTCGGGTCACGGTCGTCTGGGAGCACACGCACAGACCGTCGGAAGTGCATGTCGACGGCGAGCCGAGCGCGAGCTGGACCTACGACAGCGATCGCCGCCGCACGATCGTCGAGATCGGGCCGCGGCCGCGCATCGAGCCGTTGGTCGTGACGGTATCGGCGGTCGGTCCGCTCGCTGCGGTGGGCGACGACCATGATCGCGCGCTGCGCACGGCCGACCTCGATCACCTGCTCGGCGCCGACGCGGGAGTGCCCGATCTCGCTCGACTCCGTCCGCTGGCGGCTGATCATCCGGGACGCGCTGACGCCATCGCGCGCGCGGGCGGACCGTTCGTCCACGTGTACGAGCACACCGCACAGGACGAGGCGCGCGTGCTGCTCGGCCGGGTCGTCGTCGCCAACGCCAGCGCCGAAGGAGCCGTTGTCGCCCGAGCGAGCTGGACCTTCGCCCGCGGCAGCGAGGTTCGGACCTTCCCGGTCGAGCCGGTCGAGGTCAGCGGCGATGCGGCCGTCTTCGCGGCACCGTTCGCCTGGGACGGCTCGGCTACGCCCACGCGATGGTCGGTAGGCGTCGAGGTCGAGTGGAACGGACTACGGCTTACTCACCGACACGAGAGCCGGGTGTTGATGCCGGCTCTCGGGCGGTGGCGGGGCTTGATCGCGGAGCCCGACGAGTCGCCGGGCATCGACGAGGTGCTGGCTGACCTCGCCGCGACCGAACCGCAACTGCCCTGGCGCGAATGGCACCAGGATCCGTCCGAGGCCGACGCGCCCGATCTCACGCAGCTCTACATCGCCCCGTTCGGGGAGCTGGTGACCACTCATCGGCAGCATGCGCTGGTCGGCTATGCGGCGACGAGCATCCAGGTCGCCACCGAGCGAGACGTCGCGATCGCCTACGTCTCCGGTAGCGACGTGGAGGTGCTCGTCGACGGACGGCCGGTCGGCGCCGACGTCACCGGCACGGGGCCGCGCGCGTTTTGGCAACCGGACGAACAACCTCGCCGCACCGAGTCGTTCCGGTTGTTGCCGGGCCAGCACAACCTGCTGTTCGTACTGCATCGATCGGCGGATATTCCGTGGTTCGACCTCTACATCACGGCCTACGTCGTCGATCCGGGCGATGGCCGACCTGTGCTCGACGTCAACCCGGGTTGAGTGGTCGTCAGACTCCGCTGATCTTGATACCGGCGTGCGTCTTGTAGCGGCGGTTGATGGCAATGAGGTTCGCCGTCAGCGCTTCGACCTGTGCGCTGTTGCGCAGCCGACCGGCGAAGATGCCCCGCACACCCGGCAGCAGGTCGGCCAGCGCCCGCACCACGTCGGTCGCTTCGCGGTCGTCGCCGAGTACCAACACGTCCTGATCGAGATCGTCGACCGCCGGGTCGGACAGCGTCACTGCGCTGACGTTGTGGAACGCGCCGACCACGCGGGATTCCGGCAACAGCTGCGCCGCCTGCTCGGCCGCGCTGCCCTCGGGTACGTCGATCCGCGACGGGCCGCGTTCGTCGAACGCCAGGGGGTTCACGCAGTCGACGACGATCTTGCCGCGCAGCGGTTCGACGAGCTCGGCGATGGTCGGCTGGTGGGCCGACCACGGGACGGCGATGATCACGACGTCGGCTTCGGCCGCGGCCTCGGCATTGGCCCGGCCGGTTACCGAACCGCGCGCTGAATCACTGGCCGAATTGCTGGCTGAACCACCCGCTGAACCGCTGGCTGAACCGCTGGCCGGCCCCGCGCGCTCGACCCGCTCGGCCAACTCCGCGGCCGAGGCGGCGGCTCGCGCTCCGTCCCGCGACCCGATCACGACTCGCACCCCGGCGCGGGCGAAACGAAAGGCCAGGCCCTGCCCCTGGTCACCCGTGCCGCCGAGCACGGCGACGGTCAGCGAGCGCGGATCGGTCACAGAGGCTCCTTCGTCGGGCCGTCGCTTCGTTCGGACGTGGCCTGCACCGTAGCTCGGCCGAACTGCGCGCAACCCGGGCAGTGATCAACCCGACGTCGGTGCACCCGACACTCGGTCCCCTCGTCACTGTGCACTTGTTTCGTGGGTGCGCGGGCCCCGCAGGCGGGGCGTCGACCCACAGAACAAGTGCAAAGTCCGGGCCGGGGGGGACGGCTGGGGGTCAGCGCGGCGGACGTCGCTAGCCGGGGGGCCGCATCTAGCCGGGGCGCCGCATCGGGACGTGTGGGATGCCGTCCTCGATGAACTCGGGACCCGTGCGCTCGAATCCGAAGCGCGAGTACCAGCCCTCCAGCTGCGATTGCGCGTCCAGCACGACAGGGCGCGGCCCGCACAGCCGCAGCGCCTCGCGCATCAGCTGCGCGGCCAATCCGGCCGAGCGGGCCGTGAGCGCGGTCGCCACGCGGCCGATCCGGGCCTGCTCACCGTCATCGAGTACGCGCAACGTCGCGACGACCTCGCCGTCGCGTTCGGCCCACAGGTGCACGGCGCCGGCCTCGACATCGCGCCCGTCGAGCTCGGCGTAGGCGCACTGCTGCTCGACGACGAACACATCGACGCGCAGTTTGAGCAGTGCGTACAGCACGCGTGAGTCGATCTCGGGCAATGACGCCTGATGGACGGTGATGCTCATCATCGCCACCGTAGCCCGCGAATGGCCGGCAACCGGTGCCGTGCCTGGTGTCATTCGTGCCGTGAGACAGCGCCTAGACTCAGTACTGAACTGCTCGTGAAGCCGTTCACAAGCTCGGCTTCCGGGCTTCGGCGCGCGAGGAAGGGGAGAGGGTCGTGACCGCGTCAGCTCCCGTACACCCTGATCCGGCGGCCGCCTCGACAACCGAGTCGGACGGGTCGGTGCGTTCGGCCGACGTGATCGTCGTCGGCGCCGGCCCGGGTGGCAGCAGCGCCGCATACTGGCTGGCCAACGCCGGCCTCGACGTCGTGCTACTGGAGAAGTCGGTGTTCCCCCGCGAGAAGGTCTGCGGCGACGGCCTCACCCCCCGTGGCACCCGCGCGTTGTTGGACATGGGCATCGACGTCAGCGAGCAGGCCGGCTGGCGGCACAACAAGGGCCTGCGCGTGATCGGCGGTGGACTGCGGCTGCACCTGGACTGGCCGCAGCTGTCGAGCTTTCCGGCCTACGGCCTGGTACGTCCCCGCGCCGACCTCGACGCGCTGCTGGCCGGTCAGGCCGTCAAGGCCGGCGCCCGGCTGCACGAGCAGACGGCGGTGACTGAACCGGTTCTCGACCGGGCCGGCCGCGTCGTGGGCGTCACCGCCGCCGAGGGTCCGGACAAGCGGCCGGTCACCTACCGCGCGCCGGTCGTCGTCAGCGCCGAGGGCGGCAGCGGCAAGCTGGCCCAGCGCCTGGGCCTGCATCGCGACGATCGTCGCCCGATGGGTGTGGCTGTCCGTCGCTACTACACCAGTCCCCGGACCCACGACGATTACCTCGAGAGCTGGCTCGAACTGTGGGACGGGCCACCCGGCGCCGACCACGCCAAGCTGCTACCCGGCTACGGCTGGATCTTCGGCATGGGCGACGGCACGGTCAACGTCGGGCTCGGGGTGCTCAACTCGTCGGCCGGTTTCCAGAAGACCGACTACCGACAGCTGCTCACCCGGTGGCTCGATGCCACGCCCGAGGAGTGGGGCCTGCGCGAGGCCAACGCCACAGGTCCGACCCGCGGTGCCGGGCTGCCGATGGGCTTCAACCGCTCGCCGCATTACACACGCGGGCTGGTGCTGGTCGGCGATACCGGCGGATCGGTCAACCCCTTCAACGGCGAGAGCATCCCGTACGCCATGGAATCGGGCAAGTTCGCGGCCGAGGCGATCGTGCAGGCCTTGGGTCGCCCGGCCGGGCCGGAGCGCGAACGGGCGCTGATCGGCTACCCGACGCGACTGCGTCAGGAATGGGGCGCGTACTACCGGCTGGGCGCTGTATTCGTGAAGCTCATCGGCAATCCGGCCGTCATGAGGGCCTGCACCCGGCACGGACTGCCCCACCCCGCGCTCATGCGCCTCGTGCTCAAGCTGCTGGCCAATCTGAGCGACCCGCACGACGGCGATCTGTCCGACCGCGTGATCTCCGTCCTGACCCGCCTCACCCCGGCGCTGCGTTAGGGATACCTACCCGCCGCGCTGACCGGTCCACCGTCTAGCCTGCTGATCGCAGCAAAATCGCCGAAGGGAGCGCATCGAGTGCTCGCGCCGTACATGCCGATCGTGTTGCTGTTCGCCCTGGCGTTCGCGTTCGCGCTCTTCTCCGTCGCCATCGCTCCATTCACCGGACCGCGACGATTCAACCGGGCCAAACTGGACTTCTACGAGTGCGGGATCGAGCCGACGCCGACGCCGATCGGCCCCAACCGCTTTCCGATCAAGTACTTCCTCACGGCGATGCTGTTCATCGTCTTCGACATCGAAATCATCTTCCTGTACCCGTACGCGGTGGCCAACAAGGAACTGTCGCTGTTCGGGCTGATCGAGATGTTGCTGTTCATCGGCACGGTGTTCATCGCCTACGCCTACGTCTGGCGCCGCGGTGGATTGGATTGGGACTGAGCTGGCATGGGACTCGAGGAGAAACTGCCCGACGGCGTACTGCTGGCCAGCGTCGAGAAGCTGGTCAACTGGACGCGCAAGTCGTCACTATGGCCGGCCACGTTCGGCCTGGCCTGCTGCGCGATCGAGATGATGACCTTCGGCGCGCCCCGCTACGACTCGGCCCGCTTCGGCATGGAGGTCTTCCGGCCCTCGCCCCGCCAGGCCGATCTGATGATCGTAGCCGGCCGGGTCAGCCAGAAGATGGCGCCGGTGCTGCGCCAGATCTATGACCAGATGCCCGAACCCAAGTGGGTACTGGCGATGGGTGTCTGCGCGAGTTCGGGCGGGATGTTCAACAACTACGCGATCGTGCAGGGCGTCGATCACGTCGTGCCGGTGGACATGTACCTACCGGGCTGCCCGCCGCGGCCCGAGATGCTCATCGACGCGGTGCTCAAGCTGCATCACAAGATCATGAACGAACCGCTCGGCCCGAAGCGGGCCGAACGGCTGGCCGACCAGAAGGTCGAACTCGTCCCCTCGAGCCAGCGGTTCGCACGATGACCACGCCGCCTCGCCCGGACAACCTGCCCGACGGGCCGGTCGATCAGCCGGCCGCGCAGGCGCAGCCGGTCACCAGCCCGGCGGGAGGGCCCGTCGACCCGATCGGGGTCGAACGTCGCGGGATGTTCGGCATCGAGGGCACCGGCGACACCACCGGCTTCGGTGGCTTGATCCGCGAGCCGTGGCGCCCGCCGGAGGCGACCCGCCCCTACGGTGGCTACTTCGACGAGGTCGTCGACGCGCTACTGGCGATCGTTCCCGAACTGAACGGCCAGCTTCAGGTCGTCGTGGACCGCGACGAGTTGACCTTGCACATCCCGCGCGAGCTGGTCGCGAAGGTGGCACGCGCCTGTCGCGACAACGCATCGCTTCGCTTCGAGTTGCTTTCGAGCCTGTCCGGCGTCGACTACATCGGCACTGAGAAGCGCCTGCACGCGGTGTATCAGCTGACCTCGATGACTTATCGGCGTCGGATCCGGCTCGAGGTGTCCGTGACCGTCGAGGACCCCCACATCCCGTCGGTGACGCCGATCTACCCGACCGCGGACTGGCAGGAGCGCGAGACCTACGACATGTTCGGGATCGTCTTCGACGGCCATCCCGCGCTGACCCGAATTCTGATGCCGGACGACTGGGACGGGTTCCCCCAGCGTAAGGACTACCCACTGGGCGGGATCCCCGTGCAATACAAGGGCGCGACGATCCCTCCTCCGGACGAGCGGAGGGTGTACCGGTGATCGGCGCTCATGCGAGGGGTCAGGTGAACTCGTGACCGATATCTACAGCCCGTCGAGGCGCACGACCGAAGGGCCCGTCTACACGGTCACCGGCGGCGACTGGGACACCGTCATCGGCGGCGACCCGATCGGCGAGGAACGCATCGTCCTCAACATGGGTCCGCAGCACCCTTCCACGCACGGTGTCCTGCGGATCGTGCTGGAACTGGAAGGCGAAACCGTCACCGACGCTCGCGTCGTAGTCGGCTACCTGCAC
The DNA here is from genome assembly GCA_019241805.1 of Actinomycetota bacterium. Taxonomy (GTDB): domain Bacteria; phylum Actinomycetota; class Actinomycetes; order Mycobacteriales; family Jatrophihabitantaceae; genus JAFAWL01. The sequence goes on along the minus strand of JAFAWL010000406.1, from coordinate 13,149 downwards.
ACCGGGATCGAGAAGAACACCGAGTTCCGCACCTGGACCCAGGGCGTCACCTTCCTGACCCGGGCCGACTATCTCTCGCCGTTCTTCAACGAGACCGCCTACTGCCTGGGCGTGGAGAAGCTGCTCGGCATCGAGGCACCGCCGCGGGCGCAGCTGATCCGCGTGCTGATGATGGAGCTGAACCGGATCTCCTCGCACTGGGTCTGGTTGGCGACCGGCGGCATGGAACTGGGCGCGCTCACCGCGATGACCAATGGCTTCCGCGCCCGCGAGCGCGTCCTGGACGTCTTCGAGCTGATCACCGGCCTGCGCATGAACCACGCCTACATCCGGCCCGGAGGCGTCGCCCAGGATCTTCCCGAGGGCGCCGAGGTCAAGATCCGCGAGCTGATCAAGGACACCCGAACCGAACTGGCCGGCGTCGACAAGCTGCTGCGGGGCCAGGCGATCTGGGTCGACCGGCTCAAGGGCGTCGGATGGATCGGCGTGGAGGGGTGCCTGTCGCTCGGCATCACCGGGCCGTTGCTGCGCGCGGCCGGACTGCCTTGGGACATGCGCAAGACAGAGCCGTACCTCGGCTACGAGACGTTCGACTTCGAGGTACCGACCGACGACCGCGGCGACTGCTGGTCGCGCTTCGTCGTCCGGGTCGCCGAGATGTGGGAATCGCTGCGCATCGTCGAACAGGTGCTCGATCGTCTCGAGCCCGGACCGACCATGGTCGACGACCCGAAGATCGGATGGCCGGCGCGGTTGGCTCTCGGGCCGGACGGTATGGGTAACTCCCTCCAGCACGTGCAGAAGATCATGAACACCTCGATGGAGTCCTTGATCCATCACTTCAAGCTGGTCACCGAAGGATTCCGCGTGCCCGCCGGACAGGTCTATTCGGCGGTGGAATCGCCGCGCGGCGAACTGGGAGCGCACGTGGTCAGCGACGGGTCGACCCGGCCGTATCGGGTGCACTTCCGCGAACCGAGCTTTATCAACCTGCAGGCGACGGCGACGTTGTCCATCGGTGGACTGGTCGCCGACGTCATCGCCTCGATCGCCTCGATCGATCCGGTCATGGGCGGCTGCGACCGATGACGATCGAGGTTCGTAACGAGCAGACCGGCTTCGAGACGCGGGAGAACTTCCGCACCACGATCATGAAGCTCGACCGTCCGGGTGATCCGAGCGTGTTCGGTCAGAGCGTGCGCGCCGATGCGCAGGCGATCATCGCCCGTTACCCGGCCGGGCAGTCGCGCTCGGCGTTGTTGCCGATGCTGCACCTCGTGCAATCCGAACAGGGTTACGTCACCCCCGACGGCATCGCCTTCTGCGCCGACGTCCTCGACCTGACCAAGGCGCAGGTTGCCGCGGTGGCGACGTTCTACACGATGTACAAGCGCGAACCGACCGGCGAGTTCCTGGTCAGCGTGTGCCGGAACACGCTTTGCGGTCTGCTCGGTGGCGACGAGATCTACGCCGCGCTCACCGAGGCACTTCGCATCGGGATGAACGAGACGACGGCCGACGGCAAGATCACTCTGGAGCACGCCGAGTGCCTGGCCGCGTGCGACTACGCCCCGGTCGTAACGGTGAACTACGAGTTCTACGACAACCAGACGGTCGAGTCGGCCACCGACCTGGTCGATCGGCTGCGCGCCGGCGAACGCCCAGCCCCGACCCGCGGCGCACCGCTGTGCACGTTCAAGCAGATCGAGCGACAGATCGCGGGGTTCTTCGACGAGACCTCGCTCGCCGCCGACGCCAACGGCAGCGGCGTACCGACCGAACGTGGAATCAGACTCGCCGTCGAACGGGGCGACACCGCGCCCTCCTATGCGACCAAGCCGCAGCCGTCGGCCGCGTCGGGCGCCGGAACGTCGGCCCCGGCCAAGAGCGCGGCCGATCAGCCGAGTGCTGCCGCGGCGCAGCAACCGACCAGCGAGCACGACGCGCCGCTGGACACCGCGGCGTCGGATCCCGCGCATCCGGCCAAGCCCGAAGGGCAGAAGGACTGACATGCCCCTGACACCGGTGCTCACTAAACGGTTCGGCACGAACCAGCCGTGGCTCATCGACAACTACGAGCAGCTCGACGGGTACGCCGGACTGCGCAAGGCCCTCACGATGGAACCGGACGCGTTGATCGCGCTGGTCAAGGACTCGAACCTGCGCGGCCGGGGCGGCGCCGGTTTCCCCACCGGCATGAAGTGGCAGTTCATCCCACAGAACGACGGTAACCCCCACTACGTGGTGATCAATGCAGACGAGGGTGAGCCCGGCACCTGTCGCGATCTGCCGCTGATGATGAACGACCCGCACTCGATGATCGAGGGCATCGTCATCGCCTGTTACGCGGTGCGGGCCAATCATGCCTTCGTCTACATCCGCGGTGAGGCAGTCCACGCGATCCGCCGGGTGTCCGGAGCGGTCGCCGAGGCGTACGCGAAGGGCTACCTGGGCACAGACGTACTCGGCAGTGGATTCACGGTCGACATCACCGTGCACGGTGGGGCCGGGGCATACATCTGCGGCGAGGAGACGGCACTGCTCGACTCGCTCGAGGGCAAGCGTGGGCAGCCACGACTCAAGCCGCCGTTCCCGGCGACCAACGGCCTGTACGACGCCCCGACCGTCGTCAACAACGTTGGCACGCTGGCCAGCGTCCCGTACATCGTGCTGGGCGGCGCCGAGTGGTTCAAAGAGATGGGGCCGGAAGGTTCACCGGGCCCGTGCATCTACTCGTTGTCCGGCCGAGTCACCAATCCCGGCCAGTACGAGGCACCGATGGGCTCGACGCTGCGCGAGCTGCTCGAGTTGGCCGGGGGCATGTCGCGCGGCAAGCAACTGAAGTTCTGGACGCCGGGTGGCTCCTCGACACCGATGTTCACGCAGGAACATCTGGATATCGCGCTCGACTTCGACGCCGCGATCAAGGCTGGCTCGATGAACGGCACCTCGGCAGTGATGATCTTCGATGAGGACGACTGCGTCGTGCGCGCCACCCTGAAGTGGATCGAGTTCTACGAGCACGAGTCGTGCGGCAAGTGCACTCCCTGCCGCGAGGGCAACTACTGGATGGCCCAGGTCCTGGAACGCCTCGAACACGGGCACGGGACGATGGAGGATCTGGAGACGCTGCTCGATGCCAGCGATAACATTCTGGGCCGCTCGTTCTGCGCTCTCGGCGACGGTGCGGCCAGCCCCGTGATGTCGTCGCTGAAATACTTCCGCGACGAGTACGTACGACACGTCGAAGGCAAGGGCTGCCCGTTCGGCGCCCGCGTGCTGGTCGGCGCGGCCGGACACTGATGAACGCCGTGATCACGAATACCGCGACGAGGAAGGGCCGGCGATGACCTCGGTCGACAAGGCGCCCGCCAAAGAAGATCTCGTCAGCGTCACGATCGACGGCCTGGAGATTTCGGTGCCGAAAGGCACCTTGATCATCCGTGCCGCCGAGCAATTGGGCATCCAGATCCCGCGCTTCTGCGACCACCCGTTGCTCGACCCGGCTGGTGCCTGCCGTCAGTGCCTGGTCGAGGTGACCGACATGGGCAACGGGCGGGGCATGCCGAAGCCGGCCGCCTCGTGCACCACCACCGTGATGCCCGGCATGGTCGTGAAGACGCAGCTGACCTCCCCGGTCGCCGACAAGGCGCAGCAGGGGATCATGGAATTCCTCCTGATCAACCACCCGCTGGACTGCCCCATCTGCGACAAGGGCGGCGAGTGCCCCCTGCAGAACCAGGCGATGAGCAACGGGCGGGGCGACAGCCGGTTCCACGACGTCAAGCGCACATTCGCCAAGCCGGTGGCGATCTCGACCAACGTGCTGCTCGATCGCGAACGGTGCGTGCTCTGTCAGCGATGCACCCGCTTCTCGTCGCAGATCGCGGGCGATCCGTTCATCGACCTGCTCGAACGGGGTGCGCAGCAGCAGATCGGCACCTCGGACGACACCCCGTTCCAGTCCTACTTCTCGGGTAACACCGTGCAAATCTGTCCGGTCGGGGCACTGACCGGCGCGTCGTATCGCTTCCGAGCCCGCCCGTTCGACCTGATGAGCACCGACACCACCTGCGAACACTGCGCATCGGGCTGCTCGCTGCGAGCGGACTGGCGCCGTGGCAAGGTCACCCGCCGGCTGGCCGGCGAGGACGCTGACGTGAACGAGGAGTGGAACTGCGACAAGGGTCGCTGGGCCTTCCACAACGCCGCACAGCCTGATCGCCTGCTCACCCCCATGGTGCGCGACGCGTCCGGGCGGCTGGTCGAAACCAGCTGGACCGACGCCCTCGAACGTGCGGCCACCGGCCTGCGCGAGGCGCTCGACCGGGGGGGAGTCGGCCTGCTGCCCGGCGGCCGGCTCACCGAGGAAGACGCGTACGCCTACGCCAAGTTCGCTCGGGTCGCCCTCGGGACCAACGACATCGACTACCGCTCGCGTCCGGCCAGCGCCGAGGAATTAGCCTTTCTCGGTTCGACGGTGGCCGGCGTGACACCGGCCCATGTGTCCTACGCCGATGTGGAGAAGGCGCCGGCCGTGTTGTTGGCCGGCTTCGAGCCCGAGGAAGACTCTCCTATCGTTTTCCTGCGCCTGTTCAAGGGCGCCCGGGAGCACGGGGTGCGCGTCTGGTCGGTCGCGGCGGCCGCGTCGAACGGACTGATCAAACTGGGTGGCACGCTCGTTCCGACCCGGCCGGGAGCCGAGGCGTCGGCCCTGTCCGGATTGGATGCGGCGATCAACGAGGCGTTGGGGGCCGACGGGGCGTTGATCCTCGTCGGTGAGCGGCTGGCGACCTCGGCGGGCGCCCTCACCGCTGCCAACGCGCTGGCGGCCGAGACGGGCGCGCGCCTGGCCTGGATCCCGCGCCGCGCCGGTGAGCTCGGTGCGATCGATGCCGGGGCCCTGCCGACGTTGCTGCCGGGCGGGCGGCCGGTGTCCGACGACGCTGCCCGCGCCGAGGTGGAGCGGGTCTGGGACGCGAGCATTCCGGCGACGCCCGGGCGTGCGGTCGAAGCGATCGTCGCCGACGCGCGCGACGGCGGCCTGGCCGCCCTGCTGGTCGGCGGCGTCGACCCGGCCGACTTCCTCGATCCGGACGCGGTCGTCGACGCGCTCGATCGGATCGGCTTCCTGGTCAGCCTCGAGGTCCGGGCCAGCGCCGTTACCGAACGCGCGGACGTCGTCCTACCGGTCGCACCGGCCGCCGAGAAGGCCGGTCGCTATGTCGACTGGGAGGGTCGCCGGCGACCGTTCGACCTGACGCTGACCAATACCGGCCAGCTCAGTGATGCCGCCGTGCTCGACGCGCTGGCCGAGGAGATGGACGCGGATCTTGGCACCCGCACCGTCGAGCTGATCCGCGCCGAGTTGCTGCGCCTCGGTCCGGGTTCGGCGCGGGTACCGGCACCCGGCGTCGCCGCGGCCGAACCGGTGCCGGCGCCGTTGGTGCTCGCCACCTGGCACGAGTTGCTCGATGCCGGTCGCATGTCTGACGGCGACGACAACCTGGCCGGGACGGCCAAGCCCGCCCGAGCCGTCATCTCGGCCGCGACCGCCGCCGAACACGGCGTGCGCGACGGCGAACTGGTCAGCGTCGCCACCGACCGCGGCACGATCGTCGTGCCGGCCGTCATCGGCCCCGCGGTCGACGGGGTCGTCTGGCTGCCCACCAACGCGCACGGCTCGCCGGTCCGGCCGGTGCTCGGCGCGGTGCCGGGCACGCCCGTGCGCCTGAACCGATCGGATGCCCCACCGGTCGTCGGCCTGAACGGGGGTGCGCAGTGAGCCTCGCGGCCTCGGACGTGGTCCCCGGCTTCGGCGATCAGCCGTTCTGGCTGATCGTCATCAAGGTGCTGGGCGTCTTCGTCTTCCTCGTGGTGATGACGCTGTTCTCGATCGTCTTCGAGCGCAAGGTCGTCGGCCGCATGCAGAACCGCATTGGCCCTAACCGGGTCGGACCCTGGGGCACACTGCAGTCGTTGGCCGACGGCATGAAGCTCGCCTTCAAGGAAGAGATCATCCCGCTGCTGGCCGACAAGCCGGTGTACTTCCTCGCCCCACTGCTGTCGGCGGTGCCGGCGTTCCTGGCCTTCTCGGTGATGCCGTTCGGACCTGAAGTCAGCATGTTCGGTCACCACACACCCCTGCAGTTGACCGACCTGCCCGTCGGCGTGCTGGTCGTCTTCGCCTGCTCGTCGCTGGGTGTGTACGGAATCGTGTTGTCGGGCTGGGCGTCCGGCTCGACCTATCCGCTACTCGGTGGTCTGCGGTCCGCGGCTCAAATGATCTCCTACGAGGTCGCGATGGGCCTGTCGATCGCGGGCGTATTCATCTGGTCGGGCACGATGTCGACCTCGCAGATCGTGGCGGGGCAGGATCATCGGTGGTACGTCACCTCACCGTTGATCGTGTCATTCTGCATCTACTGCATCGCCATCGTGGGGGAGACCAACCGCGCGCCGTTCGACCTGCCGGAGGCCGAGTCGGAGCTGGTCGGCGGGTTCCACACGGAGTACTCGTCCTTCAAGTTCGCGATGTTCTTCCTGGCCGAGTACATCAACATGGTCACGGTCTCGGCGCTGGCGACGACGCTGTTCCTCGGCGGCTGGCACGCTCCTTGGCCCATCCACTACATCTGGGCCGGCTGCAACAGCGGTTGGTACCCGATGATCTGGTTCGTCCTGAAGGTTGTCGCCATCATCTTCGTGTTCGTCTGGCTGCGCGGCACGCTGCCGCGCATGCGCTACGACCAGTTCATGCACCTGGGCTGGAAGGTGCTCATCCCGATCAACCTGGCTTGGATCATGCTCATCGCGACGGTGCACGTGCTGCGCAGCCGCGGTTGGGCGTCCTGGCAGGTTGCGGTTACCGTCGTCATCCCTACCGCGGCCGTGTTGCTGATCTGGGCTATTGCCGGCGAGGCGAAACGTCATCAGAACTACGTCGCCGCAGCCGAGGAGGAGGAGGCCGAGGCCCGACTCGGGCCGGCCTTCCCGACACCACCGCTGAACCTGGTCGTGCCCAAGGCCCCGGCGGTGGCCCGGGCGTCACGGGCCCGGGCATCACTTCCGAGAGCCGCGCGGCGGGCCAGCGTCAGCCAGCAGGGAGACGACGATGAGTAGACCGAGTCGACCCGGCAGCAACGAACCGGCGCCGACGCCGGTCGGATTCGCCAAGGGCTTCGGCCTGACCTTTACGACGATGTTCAAGAAGGTCTTCACCGAGCAGTACCCGTTCGACATCTACCCGACCGCCCCGCGCTACCACGGCCGGCACGTGCTCAACCGGCACCCGGACGGCCTGGAGAAGTGCGTCGGCTGCGAGTTGTGCGCGTGGGCCTGCCCGGCCGACGCCATCTACGTCGAGGGCGGCGACAACACCGATACCGAACGCTATTCACCGGGTGAGCGCTACGGCGCGGTGTATCAGATCAACTACCTGCGTTGCATCTTCTGCGGACTGTGCATCGAGGCCTGCCCGACCCGGTCGCTGACGATGAGCAACGAGTACGAGCTCGCGCTGGACAACCGGCAGGAGCTGATCTACACGAAGGAACAGCTGATGGCGCCGCTGCTTCCCGGTATGGAGGCGCCGCCGCACCCGATGCGGCTGGGCGACAGCGAGAAGGACTACTACACCGTCGACTCGCAGGCGCCGCTGCAGAAGGGCGAACCGCAAAGCAGCGCCAACGAAGCGGGCCGGCCGATCACCGGCCGGGCCATCGAGGTCGGAAGGCACCACGGATGAGTGCCGTGCTCGCCGCCGGCCCCCTCATGCACCACGACGTGCCGCTGGGCGAGGCCGTCTCGTTCTGGATCCTGGGCCCGATCGCCTTGGCGGGGGCACTGGGCATGGTGATCCTGCGTAACGCCGTTCACTCGGCCTTGTCGCTGGCGGCCACGATGATGTGCCTGGGCGCCATGTACATGATCGAGCAGGGGCCGTTCATCGGCTTCGTGCAGATCATCGTCTACACCGGCGCGATCATGATCTTGTTCTTGTTCGTGCTGATGCTGGTCGGCCGTGACTCGAGCGACTCGATCGTGGAGTCGATTCGGGGGCAGCGCTGGGCGGCGACCTTGTTCGGCCTCGGTTTTGTGGTCATCCTTGGCGCGGCCGTCGGCCGGGCGTTCAAGGGCCTCAAGCCGACCAACCTCGACCAGTACAACGCCAACGGCCTGAACGTGCGCTCGCTGGCCGACACGATCTTCACGCAATATCTGTTCGCGTTCGAGCTGACGTCGGCATTGCTGATCATTGCCGCGGTGGCCGCCATGGTGCTCGCGCACGTCGAGCGCGAGGGGCCCAGGCGAACCCAGAAGCAGGTCGCACGCGAGCGGATCCGGTCGGGCCGGCCGCAGCCGCTGCCCGGACCCGGTGTGCTGGCCTCCGGCAACTCGATCGGCACACCCGCGCTGCTGCCTGACGGCACGAACTCCGAGGAGTCGGTCATGGCTTCGACGCCCGGCCGCGAACTACCGGGAGAGATTCGATGAGTCCGACGTATTACCTCGTGCTGAGTGCGGCGTTGTTCACGATCGGCGCGGTCGGTGTGCTGGTTCGGCGCAACGCGATCGTGGTCTTCATGTGCGTGGAGTTGATGTTGAACGCGGTGAACCTGACCCTGGTCACGTTCTCGCGCATCAACGGTTCACTCGACGGCCAGGTCATCGCCTTCTTCGTCATGGTGGTGGCCGCGGCCGAGGTCGTCGTCGGCCTGGCCATCATCATGTCCATCTTCCGCACCCGGCGGTCGGCATCGGTCGACGATGCCAACCTGCTTAAGTACTGAGGAGTTCATTCGATGACGGTCGTCGATGCCACCGGCATCCAGTCTGCGGTGTGGCTGCTGGTCGCAATACCAGCCGTCTCGGCCGCTGTGCTGCTGTTGGTCGGCAAGCGAGGCGACCGCTGGGCGCACCTGATCGGCGCCCTCGTGCCCGTCGCCCTGTTCGTGTTCAGCCTGATCCTGTTCTTCTCGGTGAAGGGCCAACACAACCGCGAGATCAACTCCCATCTCTTCAGCTGGGTACCGGTCGGCAGCTTCCAGGTCGACGTCGGATTCCGGATCGATCCGTTGTCGATGGTTTTCGTCCTGCTCATCACCGGCGTCGGCTCGCTCATTCACATCTACGCCGTGGGCTACATGGCCCACGACCCCGGCCGGCGACGCTTCTTCGGGTACTTCAACCTGTTCGTGGCGGCGATGCTGCTGCTCGTCCTGGCCAACAACTACCTATTGCTCTACGTGGGCTGGGAGGGCGTCGGCCTGGCGTCGTACCTCTTGATCGGCTTCTACTACGACCGGCCTTCGGCAGCGACTGCGGCCAAGAAGGCGTTCATCGCCAACCGAGTCGGCGACGTCGGCCTGTCCATCGCGATCATGCTGATGTTCGCGTACTTCGGCAGCACCTCCTTCGCGGGTGTGTTCGCCCACTTCGGCGCCGATGGGAACGCCAGCAAGGGCGTGGCCGCCGCGATCGGGTTGATGCTGCTGCTCGGTGCGTGCGGCAAGTCCGGACAGTTCCCCTTGCAGACCTGGCTGCCCGATGCGATGGAGGGCCCCACTCCGGTCTCGGCGCTCATCCACGCGGCCACCATGGTCACGGCCGGCGTCTACTTGATCGCTCGCTCGGCGCCGATCTTCAACGACTCCCAGGCCGCCCGCACGGTGGTGGTGATCATCGGAGCGATCACGCTGCTGTACGGCTGCGTCTGCGGTTGCGGGCAGGACGACCTGAAGCGGGTACTGGCCTACTCGACCGTCAGTCAGATCGGCTACATGTTCTTGGCCGTCGGCCTGGGCAGCGGGGTCTACGCGATCGGCATCCTGCACCTGCTCGCGCACGGCTTCTTCAAGGCGACGCTGTTCCTGTCCGCCGGCGCGATCATGCACGCGATGAACGACCGCATCAACATGCGGCGCTTCGGTGGTCTCTACAGCGTCATGAAGCTAACCTTCTTCAGCTTCTGCTGCGGATACCTGGCCATCATCGGCATCCCGCCGTTCTCCGGCTTCTGGACCAAAGACAAGATCATCGAGGCGGCGTTCGACAAGGGCGGCACTTCCGGCTGGATCCTCGGCCTGGCTGCTCTGCTCGGCGCCGGCCTGACCGCCTTCTATATGACCCGGGCGCTGCTCATGACCTTCTTCGGTGAACGGCGCTGGGAAGAGGACGTGCACCCGCACGAGGCGCCCAAGATCATGACGGTCCCGGTGCTCATCCTGGCCGCCGCCTCGCTGGTCGGCGGCTACTTGCTGATCTTCGGCGGCGGGGTGCAGCATTGGCTGAGCCCGTCGGTTGGACCCAGCATCGAAGAGGGCGTCCACACGGTCTCCCCGTGGGTGCTGAGCGTGATCACCATTGTGGTGGTCCTGCTCGGCTTCGGCGGCGCCTACGTCGTCTTCGGTCAGCGGCGGGTGCCGGCCACGCAACCGGTCGGCGTCTCGTTCGTCACGACTGCCTCGCGGCGCAACATCTACGCCGACGCGTTCAACGAGACCGTGCTCATGCGCCCGGGTCAGTGGCTCACCCGGGGCTTGGTCTTCTTCGACAACATGGGCGTCGACGGCGCGGTGAACGGGCTGGCCGCGGGGCTGGGCGGCAGTTCGGGGCGACTACGCCGAATACAGAGCGGCTTCGTCCGCAGCTACGCGCTGTCGATGCTCGGCGGTTCGGTCGCCCTGCTCGCGGTGCTGCTGGCGGTGCGATTCTCATGAGTGAACGCGGTGAACGAATGCTCAGGCACAGCGCACCTGGTGCCACATGTGCGCCCGCAGCGAAGCGAGGACGTGCATGAGTAACTATTCGTTGTTCGGGCTCGTGCTCGTGCCCCTCGTGGGCTCGCTGATCGTCTTCGCGATCCCACGGGCCAACGGCCTGCTGGCCAAGCAGGTGGCGCTGTTCTTCTCGCTGGCCACCCTCGTCTACACCGTGGTCCTGGCGATCAAGTTCGACGACAAGGGCCCGCGGTTCCAGGACACGATGAGCTGGACCTGGGTACGCTCGTTCGGAGTCCACATCGCCTTCGGCGTCGACGGCATCGCCCTCGTGCTCGTGCTGATGGCCGTGATCCTCGTGCCGACCGTCATCCTGGCCTCGTGGAACAGCTTCGACAGTCGTGAAGACGCCGAAGAGGACAGCGATGTCGGGCGCAGTGTGCCGACCTTCTTCGGGCTGATCCTGCTGCTCGAATTCTTCATGGTCGGCGTCTTCACCGCCACGGACGTGTTCCTGTTCTACGTCTTCTTCGAGGCCATGCTTGTGCCGATGTACTTCATCATCGGCAGTTTCGGGGGCCCACGTCGTCAGTACGCCGCCATGAAGTTCTTCCTCTACTCGCTGGTCGGCGGCTTGCTGATGTTGGCCTCGGTCATCGGCCTCTACGTCAGCTCCGGCAAAAGTACGTTCGCATTCAGCGAGCTCATCGGGTCCGTGCCGAGCGGTACGACGCAGAAGTTGCTCTTCCTCGGCTTCTTCATCGCCTTCGCGATCAAGGCGCCGCTCGTGCCGTTCCACACCTGGCTGCCGGACGCGGGGGCCGAAGCTCCGGCGGGCGGGGCGGCGCTCCTGGTCGGCGTTTTGGACAAGGTCGGCACCTTCGGCTTCCTGCGCTACTGCCTGCCGCTGTTCCCAGGAGCTTCGCGCTACTTCGCGCCGACCATCCTGATCCTGTCGGTCGTCGGCATCCTCTACGCCGCGTTCCTGGCCATCGGCCAGCGCGACATGAAACGGCTCGTCGCCTACACATCGGTCGCCCATTTCGGCTTCATCGGCCTGGGCATCTTCGCCTTCACCACCCAGGGCGGCACCGGCGCCGTGCTTTACATGGTCAACCACGGCCTGTCGACGGGCGTGCTCTTCATCGTCGTCGGGCTGCTCGTCGCCCGGGGCAAGAGCCGGCAGGTATCCGACTACGGTGGCGCGGCCAAGGTCGTGCCGCTGCTGTCCGGCGCGTTCCTGCTCGCCGGCCTGTCGGCCCTGGCGCTACCCGGGATGAGCACATTCATCAGCGAGTTCCTGGTGTTGGTGGGCACCTTCACCCGGCACAAGGGGCTGGCCGTGCTCGCGACGACCGGCATCATCCTAGCCGCGCTCTATGTCCTGATTCTCTATCAACGTACGATGCAGGGCACGATGAACGAGAAGGTCAGGAAGTTCCGTGACCTCAACGTCCGCGAGTCGTTCGCGGTGGCCCCGCTCATCGCGTTGATCGTTTTCCTCGGCGTCTATCCCAAGCCGATCACCGACATGATCAATCCGGCCGTGAAGTACACCCTCCACGACATTCATCAGACCGACCCGACGCCGAAGTACGGCACCGCCGCCGGAGGCATCAAGTGAGCACGCTGGCTGCGTCCACGTCGACGATCCCGTTCCCCGGGCTCGCCTACAATCACTTGCTGCCGATCTTCCTGGTGATCGGGGCGGCGATGCTCGGCGTGCTAGCCGAGGCGTTCATCGCCCGCGAATACCGCTTCTACACGCAGGTCGGGATCATGGTGGCCGGCATCGTCGCCGCGTTCGTCGACGTGATCGTGCTCAGAGGTACCAACCAGACGACCGCCAAAGGCGCAATCGCCATCGACAGTGCCGGGTTGTTCATCCAAGGCACCATCCTCGTGCTCGGCCTGCTCTCGATGCTGATGGTCGCCGAACGCAGTATCGACGTCGGCAGCCCGATCGTCGCCCAGGCCGCGATCGTGGCCGGATCGCCGCGCGACCGGGCGCTGGCTACGAGTGAGCGCGTGCAGACCGAGATCTTTCCGCTCGGCATGTTCGCGCTCGGCGGCATGCTGATCTTCCCGGTCGCCAACAACCTGCTGTTGATGTTCGTGGCCCTCGAGGTGCTGTCGCTTCCGCTCTATCTCATGGCCGGTCTCGCCCGCCGGCGGCGCCTGCTTTCGCAGGAAGCCGCGGTCAAGTACTTCCTGCTCGGTTCGTTCGCCTCCGCCTTCTTCCTCTATGGCCTGGCGCTGCTTTACGGATACGCGAATTCCGTCGACCTGCCCACGATCCTGTCCGCCTCGGCCAACTCTTCCCGACCGGACGTGCTGCTCTACGCGGGGCTCGCGCTGCTGGTGGTCGGTCTGCTGTTCAAGGCGGGCATCGCGCCATTCCACAGCTGGACGCCCGACGTCTATCAGG
>JAFAWL010000274.1 GCA_019241805.1 Actinomycetota bacterium | reverse complement strand
TCGCGTCGACCGGGATGGGACTGCTCACCGGAACGTGGCTCGCCATCGGCGCTGTTCTGCACGCCGGCGCGCCCGGGAGCAGAAGCGCGGGGCTGGGTTTGCTTCTGATCGCGTCGACCGGTGCCTTGCTCAGCGTGGCCGCGGCCGCGCTGATCACGAAGCCCCTTGCCACATTGGTTTTGGCGACCACAGCCGCCCGGTTCGCCTGCGTCGGCGTCTACGAACTGAGCGGTCGTGGAGCGTGGCAGACCGCTACCGGCGTCATCGGGATCGTCCTGACGGCGATTGCGTGGTACGCGGCGACGGCCCTTCTTTTGGAGGACGTCGCCGGAAGGGCAGTGCTACCGACTCTGCGCCCCGGTTCGTCCCGAACCACCGAGCAGTTGTTCGCGAACGACCTCGGACAACTGGCGTCGGAGCCGGGCGTGCGGCATCCGGCCTGAGTTCCTGGCAGTTCAGTCCGGCGGCAGCCCAAGGGCGGCCGAAAAGCACCTACCGATTCACGCGCGGCCTACACCGCCGGCCCGAAAGCACGCCCGACCCGCGCCCCCATCCCGGTGCACTACCGCGTCCGCCGCGACAACATCACCGTCCGTTACGACAGCCAACCACGCCACATCGGACTCGGGCGAGCACACGGCGGCACCCGCGTCCTCGCCCTCATCGCCGACCGCTACGTCCGCATCATCAACGCCGAAACCGGCGAACTACTCCGCGAACTCACCATCAACCCCGACCGCGACTACCAGCCCCGAAAACCAGCCTGACATTCAACGATGTCCCGAGACACCTGTCAACAGTGTCTCGAGACATCGCAGACGGTGCCCCCGGCAGGATTCGAACCTGCGACGCCCGGCTTAGGAGTCCGGCGCTCTATCCCCTGAGCTACGAGGGCGGACAGGCCGCTGGCCCGATCTGCGAATTCTCACTGTATCGCCGGACGGGTGACGATCCGTCGGAGTCGCCACCGCTTCTGGCTAATCTGGCGCTATGGAGTTAACCCATGTTGACGCCTCCGGTGCGGCTCGGATGGTCGACGTGTCCGGCAAGGACGTCACCGTTCGCGAGGCCCGCGCGACCGGGAGATTCGTCACCACGGCCGAAGTGATCGGGTTGCTGCGCAGCGACGGACTACCCAAAGGCGACGCCCTGGCCGTCGGCCGGATTGCCGGCATCGCGGCCGCGAAGCGCACTCCCGACCTGCTGCCGCTGTGCCATCCGGTGGCCCTGCACGGCGTCAGCGTCGATCTTGAGCTCGATGAGACCGGCGTGACGATCACGGCTATCGTGCGTACCGCCGATCGCACCGGGGTGGAGATGGAGGCGCTCACCGCGGTCACCGTTGCCGGTCTTGCGCTCTACGACATGGTCAAAGCGGTCGACCGCTCGGCCGCCATCACCGACGTGAGGCTCGAGCACAAGGCCGGTGGCCGGCGAGGAGAGTGGAGCCGATGAAAGCCGCCGTGATCACCTGTTCCAACCGGTCGGCCACGGGGGAGCGCCCGGATGATTCGGGCGAGCTTCTGGTGCAGCTACTCGAGGAACAGGGCCACGAGATCATTTCGCGTGTCGTGGTGCCGGATGAGATCGACGCGATCCGCAGAGCGCTGCGCACCGATCTGGAGGCCGACGCCGACGTGGTGATAACCACCGGTGGCACCGGCCTGACGCCGACCGACGTCACGCCCGAGGCGGTGCTCGGCCTGATCGATCGCGAGATTCCGGGCATCGCCGAGGCGATCCGCGCTGCTGCTCGTGATCGTGTGCCGACCTCGGTGCTATCCCGGGGCGTCGCCGGGGTCAGCGGCCGGACGCTCATAGTCACGCTGCCGGGCTCGCCCGGCGGCGTTCGTGACGGCATGGACGTGTTGGCCCCACTGTTGCGGCACGCTGTCGATCAGATCGGCGGCGGCGATCATCGACCTGGTGGTGGCGTATGAACGAGGTGCTGATCGTCGAGGTCACCGAATCGCCACTCGACATCGATGCGCATGAGCGGGCCGTGCGCCGGTCCGGCGCCGGGGCGCACGTCGTCTTCTGTGGAGTCGTGCGGGACCTCGATCACGACCGGGCCGTTACGGAACTCTTCTACGAGGCGCACCCGAGCGCCGTCGATGTCTTGCGTGAGGTTGCCGAGAGGTTCGCCGCGATGCCGGATGTGCACGCGCTGGCGGTCAGCCATCGCATCGGGCGGCTGCTCGTCGGCGATGTCGCCCTGGTGGCCGCGGTCAGCACGGCCCACCGCCGCGAGGCGTTCGACATCTGCGCGCAACTCGTCGACGAGGTCAAAGCGCGCCTGCCCGTGTGGAAGCACCAGCAATTCGCCGACGGCACCGACGAGTGGGTCAACTGCCCCTGATGCTGGAATCCGCGGCCGCCGAAGGGCTTCTATCAGCTCCTCTTTGCGAAGCTCCGTTTACGAAGCTCCGCCGGCGAACGGCGGCAGCACGTCGACGACCGACCCCGGCGGGATCGGTGCGTCACCCGAGGCGGCCGTGCCGTCGATCAGGAACGAGGCCACGCCGATCACCGGCGCCAGTGCTGGACGTTCGGCCAACTCGGCTCGTAGCTGAGACAGGCTGTCCGCTTCGGTGTTCTCCTGAGCGCACCCGGCCGCTCGCCGAGCGCCGGCCCAGAAGCGGACGATCGCGCTCAGCTGCTCTACTCGCCCGGTTGCTCAACCACCGGCGGGGCCCCCGCGGGTGATGTCGTAGGCGACTGCGTCGTGGGCGGCTGGGTCCCCGGCGACGCGGTGGTGGTCGGCTGCGCCGATCCGCCGCGGTTGAGCACCTTGCGCAGGAAGCCGCTGACCTTGTCGATCTGCTCGGCCCCCTTGCCGCCGGTGGCCGACTTCAATCCGCCGGCCGCGGCCTCGACGCCGTGGGAGGCGACAACGCCCGCTTTCTGCGCGACCTCGGCCGCTCGCTCACCGGCTTGGCTGGCCAGCGGACCGGCCTTCTCGCGTACTTCGTGGGCGACCACGCCGGCCTTCTGCTTCAATTTCTCGGCCATGTCCCCGGCCTGGCCCGCTGTGCCTTCTGGCTTGTTCGACTCGGTCACCGTCGTCTCTCCAATCGGCGTCGCGGCCGTGCCCCCGGCTGGTGCGCGGTCACGCGTCTGATGTGGCCCCTCGCTTCGCAGCGCGCCTCCATCCCCTCCCATTCAACACTGCCACCGGCGGTCGTGGGGACCGCCAAGGGCGGTTGGGGTCGGCGGCTGCTGTGCGGGCTGCCGGTCAGCGCGCAAACTGGACGGGTGCCGCCTATCGAACCGTCCGACGCCGTCCCCAGGCGCCGCCGTCCCGATCGACACGACGGCGACGAGGGTCCGGTGTTGCCGTCGGTGACTCGTGATGAACAGAACGTCGGCTGGGGTGAGCGCGACGACGAGCGCGACGACGATTGGTATCTGCGAGAGCGGCCACCCCACCACGAGTGACATCAGTCAGGCGACGGCAGGCGCGATCGTCTTGGCCAGCTGTTGCACCAGGCTCACACCGGT
>JAFAWL010000434.1 GCA_019241805.1 Actinomycetota bacterium | reverse complement strand
GGTCAGGATCCGGGTTGACGACTGTGAGCGCGCCCACGACCTCGACACCTTCCCGAACGACCGCGATCACCGGATCGCACCCGCCCGCCTTCAGTACGGCCACGGCTCGATCGACCAGCCGCTGGCCCTGCACCTCGATGACCGCCTTGGGCCGGCCCATCCGGCTTCCGGATCCGGCCGCGAGCACGATGCCGCAGGCGCTCATGCTCAGAGCGGAAGTCCTAGGCGGTAGGGCGCCAGCGTGACGGCGGCTTGCAGCGCCGCCGTCGCCGCCTCGAAGCCCTTGTCCTCGCTCGATCCGGTCAGGCCCGCCCGGTCCAGCGCCTGCGCCTCGTCATCGCACGTGAGCACGCCGAAGCCGATGGGCACCCCGGTACGTTCGGCCACCGAGGTGAGTCCGATCGTGGCGGCCTGGCAGACGTAGTCGAAGTGGGGCGTGCCGCCGCGGATCACCACCCCCAGCGCGACCAGGGCCTCCCACCCGCCGTGCAAGGTCAAACGACTCGCGGCAACCGGCAGTTCGAAGGTTCCCGGCACCCGAACGATCCGGGATTCGCGGACGCCCGATGCCTTCAGGGCCCGACGGGCTCCGTCGAGCAGCCCGTCCATGACCTGTTCGTGCCAGCTTGAGGCGATGACCGCGACACGGAGATCCTCGGCTCCCTCGACCTTGTCGACCCGGGGGGCGCCGTCGCCGCTCACTGCTCTCCGCCGTCGTAGTCCGCGGCCTGACCGTCGAATTCAATCTGCAGGTCGTGGCCCATGCGGTCGCGTTTGGTCTGCAGGTACCGCACGTTGTGTGGATTGACGTGCGTCGGCAGCGGCACCTGGCCCACGATGCGCAGCCCGTAGCCCTCCAGCCCGGCCCGCTTGGCCGGGTTGTTCGAGAGCAACCGCATCGTGTGCACACCGAGGTCGACGAGGATCTGCGCGCCCGTGCCGTAGTCCCGGGCATCGGCCGGCAGTCCCAGAGCAATGTTGGCATCGAAGGTGTCGGCCCCGGCGTCTTGCAATTGATACGCCTGCAGCTTGTGCAGTAGACCGATTCCGCGGCCCTCATGGCCGCGGATGTAGAGCACGACGCCGCGGCCCTCGCGGGCGACCGCGGCCAGCGCCGCGTCCAGCTGCGGACCGCAGTCGCAGCGCAACGAGCCGAAGACGTCGCCGGTAAGACATTCGGAGTGCACCCGCACCAGCACGTCCTCGCCGTCGCCGACATCACCGAAGACGAACGCGACGTGCTCCCGGTTGTCGTACGAGCTGGCGTACCCCACCGCGGTGAATTCGCCGTAGCGAAGCGGCACGCGCGCTTCCGCGATCCGCTCGACGAGCTTGTCAAAACGTCGTCGATACGCGATCAGGTCGGCAATCGAGATCATCGCCAGGCCGTGCTCGTCGGCGAACAGGCGCAGTTCCTCGGTGCGCGCCATCCCGGCTGGATCCTTCTCCGAGACGATCTCGCACAGCGTGCCCGCCGGGCGTAGTCCGGCCAGCACGGCGAGATCGACCGCGGCCTCCGTGTGGCCGGGGCGTCGAAGCACCCCCCCATCCTTGGCTCGCAGCGGCACGATGTGGCCCGGGCGGGACAGGTCGGCGGCGGTCGTTGCCGGGTCGGCGAGCAAGCGGATCGTGTGCGCGCGGTCGGTCGCCGAAATGCCCGTGCTGACACCCTCCCGTGCATCCACCGTGACGGTGTAGGCCGTGCCCCTGCGGTCCTGGTTCACCCGGAACATCGGCGGCAGGTCGAGCCGGTCCGCGTCCTCCTCGGTGACCGGAACGCAGATATAGCCGGAGGTGTAGCGCACCATGAACGCGACCAGCTCCGGAGTCGCCAGCTCGGCAGCGAAGATCAGATCGCCCTCGTTCTCGCGGTCCTCGTCGTCGACGACGACGACCGCGCGGCCTTCCTTGATCTCGGCGATGGCCCGCTCGACGGTGTCGAGGGCCACGGTGGGTGCGCTCACGCTTCGATTCTCCCCTGCGCGATCAACAGACGCTCGGCGTAGCGCGCCAACACGTCGGTCTCCAGGTTCACCGGGTCACCCGGCTGTTTGGCGCCCAGCGTCGTGGCGCGCAGTGTCTCCGGGATCAGCCCGACCTCGAACCAGTCCGGCCCCACGGCGGTGACAGTGAGCGAAACGCCGTCCACGGCGATCGAACCCTTCTCCGCCACATAGCGGGCCAAGTCCGCCGGGAGCCCGAAACGGACCGACTCCCAGCCGTCACCCGGTGTGCGCGAAATCACCGTCCCGGTGCCGTCGACGTGGCCTTGGACGACATGTCCGTCAAGGCGGGCGTCGGCCCGGACCGCTCGCTCGAGATTGACGCCCTGCCCGGCCGCGAACGTCCCGACAACCGACCGGAGCAGCGTTTCGGCCATGACGTCGAAGCGCAGCTCACGCGCGGCCGGTCCGTCACTGTCCTCGCGGCCCACGACCGTGAGGCAGACGCCGTTCACGGCGATCGACGCCCCGTGCGTGGCATCAGCGCCAACGACCTCGGCCCGCACCACCAGCACGGCCGAGTCGCCACGCGTCTCCAAGGCGACGACCTGGCCTAGCTCCTCGATGATTCCGGTGAACACGCGGCCTACTCCGTCTGCGGCCACACCGGCCGCGCAGTGATCTTGATATCGGGCCCGAGCCGGTCCAACGACTCGATGTCGAGTGTCAGCGCGTCGGCAATCGTGAAGATTCCCGAGTCGCCCAATGCCGCAGGGCCGGCGCCGAGGAGTTTCGGCGCGACGTAGGCGACTATCTGATCTACGCAGCGCGCCTCGACGAAGGCGCCGGCCAGCGTCGGGCCGCCTTCGAGCAGTACGTGCCGCACTCCGTTGTCGTGCAGTGCCTTGAGAGCGAACCGAGGCACGGCGGTATCCAGCAGCAGCGTCTCGGCCGCGGCATCCAACACGCGCGCACGTTGCGGTACGCGATGGCGCCGGTCGAGCACGACCCGCAGCGGCTGGTGGTCCAGAGGTGACCCGTCGGCGGCGCGCGCGGTGAGCTCGGGATCATCGGTGAGCACCGTCCCAGACCCGACCACGATCGCGTCGACCTGCGCCCGCAAGGCGTGTGTATCGGCCCGCGAGACGGCCGACGAGATCCACTTCGAGGTACCGTCAGCCGCAGCAACGCGCCCGTCGAGGGTGCCCGCGAACTTCCAGGTGACGAACGGCCGACCCGAGGCCACGGCGAACAGCCACGGTCGCAGGGCGCCGGCCGCGGCCGCCCCGCTCTCGACACCGGCGACGACCTGCACGCCGGCCTCGCGCAGCCGGACCGCGCCACCGGATGCCGGCGGGTTCGGGTCGTCCAACGCGTAGACGACCCGGCGGACACCGGCCGCGGCCAGTGCATCGGCGCAGGGTCCGGTGCGGCCGGTGTGCGCGCACGGTTCGAGGGTGACCACGGCCGTCGCGCCGGCAGCGGCCTCGCCGGCGGCGCTGAGTGCGACGATCTCGGCGTGCGGACCACCGGGCGGTTGGGTCGCCCCCTCGCCGACGACGTGCCCGCCGCGGTCGAGCAGCACCGCCCCTACGGCGGGATTCGGGCTCGTGCGCCCACGCACCGTCTCGGCCAGCGCGAGGGCGCGGTGCATAGCGGCCTGCTCCTGCTCGGTTACCGACACCTCGGACGCCCCGTCCCTCAGTGCGCCCGCATGGCCCGGCGGGCCACAGCCCGCAGGGCATCGACGGCTCGGCCCGGCTCGCCGGCGTCGTAGACGGCTGAGCCGGCGACGAAGACGTCCGCCCCCGCTTCGGCCGCGGCGACGATGGTGTCTTCGTCGATACCGCCGTCGACCTCGACGAACAGGCGCAGGTGTCCGGAGCGGACGTGGTCACGCGCGAGGCGGACCTTCGGCAGCACGTCGGCCATGAACCGCTGACCGCCGAAGCCCGGTTCCACTGTCATGACCAGCAGGGTGTCGAACTCGCGCAGCAACTCGAGGTAGGGCTCGAGCGGCGTGGCCGGTTTGACGCTCAAGCCGGCAAGCGCCCCGGCGGCTCGGATCGCGCGCGCGGTGGCGGCGGCATCACGGGCCGCCTCGACGTGGAAGGTTACGTTCGCGGCGCCGGCCTGCGCGTAGTCCGGCGCCCACCGGTCGGGATCGTCGATCATCAGGTGGCAGTCGAGCGGCAGATCCGTCGCCCGGTGAAGACTTTTGACCACGGGAAGCCCCAAGGTCAGGTTCGGCACGAAGTGGGCGTCCATCACGTCGACGTGCAGCCAATCGGCGTTTCCTACCGCGTCGGCCTCGTCGGCCAGCCGCGCAAAGTCGGCCGACAGGATGCTCGGCGCGATCATCGGTTCGGCGTGGCCGGGCTCGGCGGTTGTCACGACGGGAGTCTAGGGCGCAGCCGCCGCGCGCTGATCATCCCGCGCGTCGCAGCAGCGCGAAGAACATCGCGTCTGTGCCGTGGCGATGCGGCCACAGTTGCACCGTCGGTCCGGCGCCGAGCTCCGGGAGGGCGGCGAACAGCGGCCGGGCATCGTCGAGGACGATGCTCGGCCTGGTCCCGGCCACGACGTCCCTGGTCTCGGCCAGGTGTGGCGAGCAGGTCACGTAGCCGACGACCCCGCCGGGCCGCACCAGGCGAAGTGCTGCCGCCAGTAGCTCGCGCTGCAGGCCGGTGAGCGCGGCTAGATCGGACGGGTCGCGCCGCCAACGGGCTTCGGGTCGGCGCCGTAACGCGCCCGTACCGGTGCAGGGCGCGTCGAGTAGGACCCGGTCGTACCGCCCGTCGCCGGGCAGCTCGCGCGCATCGCCGACGGTGATGTCGACGGGAGCTCCCGCGGTGGCCGCGGCGACCAGTTCCGCCCGGTGGGGGTGCAGCTCATTGGCGTGTACCCGGGCACCGCGCGCGGCGGCGAGCGCGGCCAGCAGCGCCGCTTTCCCGCCGGGACCGGCGCACAGATCGAGCCATGCGGCGTCCGGTCCGGCCAGTGGCGCTTCGGCCAGAGCAAGGGCGCACAGTTGGCTGCCCTCGTCTTGAACGGCGGCTGCGCCCGAACGCACGGCCGCGATCCGAGCCGGGTCACCGCCGTGCTCGAGACGGACGGCGTAGGGCGACCACGGTCCGGGCGCCCCGTCGGACTGAGCCAGCAGCTCGGCCCGCGTGACCCGGCCCGGTCGGGCCACCAGGTGAGTGATCGGCCGTTCGTCGTCGGCGGCGAGCGCGCGGGCCGTCTCGGTCAGTTCGCTGGTCGACGACGCGCTCGGCTGCTCGCCCAGGGCCTGGGCGAACGCACTCGCCAGCCAACTCGGGTGCGCGTAGCGCATCGCCAGCCGTTCGATCACCGGCCGGCCGGCCGTCACTCGGGCGCTCCATTCGTCCCAGTCCGCGACTACCACCCGTCGCAGGACGGCGTTGACCAGGCCGGCGGCCCGGCCGTGCCCACCGGCCCGGGCCAGGTCGACCGTGGTGGCCACCGCGGCGTGGGGCGGGATGCGCGTGCGCAGGGCCTGGTAAGCCCCTAGACGCAAGAGGCGAAGCACCGGCGGATCGAGCCGATCGAGCGGCCGGTCGACGCATCGTTCGAGGAACGTGTCGAGAACCCCGGCGGCGCGCAGCGTGCCGTAGCCCAGCTCGGTTGCGAGCGCCGCGTCACGAGCGTCGAGTCCGGCGTCGCGGATCAGACGTGGCAGCAACAGGTTCGCGTACGCGGAACGTTCCTCGACCGCGGCCAGCAGATCGAGGACGACGGCGCGGGGGTCGGCTCGGCGGTCAGGCAAATCGATCGCCGGCTCGCGGATGCGCGCCGCGGGCCCAGTCGGCCGCCGGCACCGGGCGCCGACCGGGCGCCTGCACGGTGCCGAGACGAAGGGCAGCTGTGCCGGTTCCGACGAGCACGTCGCGTCTGCCGACCAGCAGTTCACCCGGCGCCAGGTGATCGTCAACGGCAGCGAACTCGAGCGGACCCAGCTTCAGCCGAAGGCCGCCGAACTCGGTCCACGGCCCGGGTTCGGGCGTAGCGGCCCGTACCAGCCGGTCGATGTGCAATGCCGGCGCCGACCAGTCGACCCGCACGTCGGCCACAGTGATCTTTGTGGCGATCGAGACCCCGTCACCGGGTTGCGGCCGGGCGATCAGGCTGCCGTCCTCGATGCCGTCCATCGTCGCGAGAAGCAGGTCGGCGCCGCTGTCGGTCAGTCGCCCCAACAACTCACCAGCGGTGTCGTTAGGGCGGATGGCCTCGGTGACCACGCCGTAGACGGGCCCGGTGTCGAGACCTGCCTCGAGCTGG
The DNA here is from genome assembly GCA_019241805.1 of Actinomycetota bacterium. GTDB lineage: Bacteria > Actinomycetota > Actinomycetes > Mycobacteriales > Jatrophihabitantaceae > JAFAWL01. The sequence goes on along the minus strand of JAFAWL010000434.1, from coordinate 2,898 downwards.
AAAGTCGAGGCTCCGGTGATCTGGTCGCCGGCAAGTATCGCGTGCTGGACCGGCGCGGCGCCCCGCCAGGCGGGCAACAACGAGAAATGCAGGTTCACCCAGCCCAACCGCGGGATCGCCAGCGCCGAGGTCGGGACGATCGCGCCGTAGGCGACGACCGGGCAGCAGTCGGGCGCAATGCTCGCGAGCTCGGCCTGAAACGCCGGATCGGACGGGCGGGCCGGGGTGAGAACGCTGATCCCGGCGTCGCGCGCCAGCGCTTCGACCGGTGACACGCTCGCGCGCCGTCCCCGGCCGGCGGGCGCCGGCGGTCGGGTGACTACGCCGACGACCTCGTGGCGATCGGATGCGAGCAGAGCTCGCAGCGACACCGCGGCCGGCGTCGGCGTGCCGGCGAAAACGAGCCGCACGATCAGACCAGCCAGCTCGCGCGGCCGTCGGCGGCATGCGGGCTCAGCTTGATCTGCGGCGTCGAGCCGCCGGCCCACTCGGCCTCTCGGATCGCTTTCATCGCGGCCCGCTTGGTTTCGGCGTCGAGTCGATCGACGAACAGGACGCCGTCGAGGTGGTCGGTCTCGTGCTGCACGCAGCGGGACAGCAGCGCCGTGCCCTCGACGGTGATCGGATCGCCGTACATGTTCAGCCCGTGCGCCACGACGTGTTCACGCCGGGCGCAGTCGAAGGTGAGGCCCGGTATCGACAAACAGCCCTCCGGCCCATCCTGCATATCGTCGTCGGGAAAGTGCAGCACCGGATTGACCAGGTGACCGGATTGCTCCTCGTCGATGTGATAGGTGAACACGCGCAGGCCGACCCCGATTTGCTGAGCGGCCAGACCCACGCCGGGCGCGTTGAGCATCGTCTCCGTCAGGTCGGCCACCAGGGTGCGCAACTGCTTGTCGAACTCGCGGACCGGTTCGGCGGCGCTGCGCAGAACCGGATCGCCGAACAACCGGATCGCCTGCACCGTCACCCCGTCGATCCTAATGAGGTCGCCTCTTGGCGGGTCCGACCCTGCGAACCGATTGCGCTCGCGCCGACCGGGGTCAGGCCAGCTCGGCCGGGTCCATCTGGATCCGCACGGCGGCGCCCTTGCGAGCCGATCGGGCCGCAGCCGCCTCGTGCAGGGCCCGGGCCAGGGCGCCGCCCTGCTCTCTGGGCGCGCGCACGAGCAGCTGCTCCTGATCGTCCGCGCGAGGAACGACACCGAGGATTTCAGCTCCCGGTGGCAGTTCGAGACCGGCCCGGAACTCGGCGAGCGCCTCGGGAGTCGAGCTGAGCGCAGCCAACCGAGACACCGGAGGGAACCGGAGCTCGGCCCGATCGGCCAATTCGCGTGCCGCGGCGCTGCGCGCGTCCCAGCGGATCAGCGCCTGCACCTGGGGCACGGCCGCGTCCGCGCCCACGACGACGGTTCCGTCCGGGCTCACCAGCGCGGCGGCATTGGCCCAGCGTCGCAGTGTCTCCTCCCCCGCCCGCAGGTCCGGTCGGGCGAGCAGCACCCAGCCGTCGAGCAGCAGCGCCGCGCCGTAGCCGCCTTCGACCACGGGCTCCGCCCCCGGGGTGGCGACGACGAGCGCCGGCTCCGGTTCGATCTCGGCCAGCACCGTGTCGCCGCTCGAACTCCGTACCCGAATCCCAGGGAAGGCGCGCCCCAACTCCTCGGCCGTGCGGGCCGAACCTATGACCACCGCGCGCAGCGCGCGGCCGCCGCAGACCGGACAGGTCCAGTCGCCCGCGGGCCGACCGCACCAACGGCAGGTGGAGATCGCGTGTCCCGAGGTGGCGCTCAGCGGGCCCGCGCAATTCGGGCAGCGGGCCGGGGTGCGATCGCGTGCGCAGGCCAGCGAGGGCACGTAGCCCGCGCGCGGTACCTGTACGAGCACGGGCCGGCCGGCCTGCAAGGCGACCCGGGCGCTACGCCAGGCCAGGCTGGGCAGTCGCGCGGCCGCGGCGCCCGGGTCGCGAGCGGCCTCGAAGTCGTCACCGGTCGCTACGACCCGGGGCGCACGCTCCCGCAATCGGCCGCGCTCGGGGACGATGTCGTGCGCCCAGCCCGATTCCACCAAGTGCGCGGCCTCGGCCGTGCGGGCGAACCCGCCGATCAACAGGTCCGCCTGAGCCGCCACGGCCCGCAGTACGAGCACGTCACGGGTATCGGGATAGGGCGCGCGTGGTTCGCGATGCAGGTCGTCCCCGTCGTCCCACACGACGAACAGGCCGGGCTCGGCGACGGGCGCGTAGGCCGCCGCCCGAGTGCCGATGACGACCCGCACGGCGCCCCGCCGAGCCGCGAGCCAGCGGCGGTAGCGCACCGTCGGCCCCAACTCGGCCGACAGGCTCACGTGCTGCCCGGGTCCCAGTTCGCGGGTCATCGCAGCGTCGAGGCGGGCCAGATCGCGCGCATCAGGCACGACGACCACGACGCCGCGGTCGCGCACCGCCGCCATGCGTGTGGCTTGGGCGATGCGGGCCGGCCAATCCTCGCCGGGAGCCGCTGACCAGACCGCCCGGGCCGGCCGGTCCGCGCCCAGAGCAGCCAAGAACGCGGGGCCCGCGGTGTAGTCCGCCCAACTCGATGGCCCCCCACCCGCCGGGAGGGAGGGCGACGGTGGTGGCGGCAGCGGGGGCGCCGGCACGGATGGCTGCGCCTCGACGGCGGCGCGACGCGGGGGCACTGCCAAGCGCGCGACGTCGACGAAGTTGCCGGCGTAGCGGTCGGCGACCGCGCGGCAGAGCTCGCTCGTGTGCGGCGTGAGCACCGGTTCACAGCCGACGACGCGCTCGATCGCCGCCAGCTTGCGTCCTTCGTCGGAGTCCACCCGTTCGAGGACGTAAGCGTCGACCAACCGGCCGGCGAAGCGCACCCTTACCCGGTGCCCCGGCGCGAGGTCGGAA
>JAFAWL010000304.1 GCA_019241805.1 Actinomycetota bacterium | reverse complement strand
ATGATCCCCGACTTGACGTTCTGCATCGTCCGCTCCATCGCGGCCAGCACGTTGGCGGTCGTGTAGGCGACGTGCGAGACATATCCGGGCTTGACGTACGTCGGCGAGCCGATCACGACCAGCGGCACGCGGTAGGTGTTGCTGACGTGGTCGGACCCGTTGTTGCCGTTCTGGGTGTCGTCCTCGGTGACGATGATCACCGTGTTGTTCTTGTACGTCGAGTTGTTCATCAGGAAGTTGACGATGTTGTACGTGTCGGCGTCGTTCGTCGGGATGTCCTGATAGCTGCCCGGATGGTCATTGAACAGCTCGACGTAGCTATACACGGGCAGTCCGTTGGCGGTCACGAAGCTCTCGTAGTCGTTCATGACCGTCGTGTCGGAGATGCTCTGTCCATTGCAGGCGTACTCGTTGTAGTGGATCTCCTCCGGGACGGTGGTCCCCGGCCGGTCGACCGGCAGGACCTCAGGGTTTCCCGTCGTCGGGTTACGCCAGAAGCCGCTGCCGCTGTTCAGCATCCAGTAGAAGTCGCCGTTCATCACGAACGTGTACGGGTTGCCGGCGCTGCTGCCACCGGAAGGCTGCGTGGAGCACGCGCTGGTTCCCTGTGAGGGGACGCCCGTGTCACCGTTGTTCAGGAAGCGGTCGAACCCGGTGCCGCCGGCCGTCGGATAGGACTGCTGCTGGGAGCTCGAGGCCGACTGGCCCGAGAACAGGAACCAGTGGTTCGGGCCGCTCGGCGGCTGGGTGCCGGTGCTGTAGGCGTCACTCAGCGCGTACGTCTTGGCCAGCGTGTGCAGGTCCGGCACCGAGGTTATGTGGTTGGTGCTCTCCACCTGACCGTTGCAGCCCGCGGCGACCGTGGTCGCGCAGTCGCCGAGGTAGTCGTCGAACGTGTGGTTCTCCCGGTAGATCAGCACGAAGTGGGTGAACGGCGGGAAGTACGGCGCCAGCGGGTTGACCGACGGCGCGGCGTGCGCCACCTGGGCCGCCGGCCTCGAGGTCTCCGTCGCGGCGTTGAAGACCATCCCGTGGTCGATGACCTTGAAGTTGCGTGGCTGCGGGAACTTGCTGAACTCGACGCCCGGCTTCGCGAACACCGCGCCGATGCAGTTGAAGTCGTCAGGGCGATAGCTCTGCGGTCTGTGGCCCTCTGGGAGGTTCTTGGTGTTGATTGGGGTGAGGCTCGGGTTCCAGTTCCTAAGCGTGCACGAGCCGACGCCGGTCGACGGATTGACTGACGCGGCGGCGGCCAGGCCGGAGGCGCCGCCCTGCATGCCGAGGATCACGATTGCCACCGCGGCCAAGCTCGTCGCCAGCGCGGCGAAGGCCTTCCACGACTTCCAGCGCCTCATCGAAGCACACCGGGAAACGGCGGGAGCGACGACAGGAGGGCGCGCAGACGCGCGCACCGGAGTGCGGTCCCGTAACTATCGACCACCGTTTCATCCTCCCCGCAGATCGACCGGCGAGTATTAGATTGTGCGCGCGCGGGAACGTATCACCCGGCGCGGGAGCAAGATGAGATTAAGCCGTGACCGACGCGGCTCGAATCTCAGCTTGCTGTCACATCGGGTTGAAACAGCCGTAGATCGTGTACAGCGGATTGACGACGCTGGCGCCGTGGTCGTCGCGCATCGTCTGCTGGCCGATGAACGCCGGAGGCGACTGCGCCTTGTAGCAGCCGTCTCCCTGCACGCTCAGCTCGTAGGTGACGGTCGTCTGTTGCGGAGGCAACGGCCCGGACGCCTGGCTGGCCACGTCGAAGCTGCATACCCACTCGCCGGGGCCGGTCGGTGTGCTGCCGCGCCGGCTGCAGGTGGGGAAGAGGATGCTGAGCCGGGCGCCCGCCGGGATGCGGCGTCCCACCTCGCGCTGCTGCCGGATCGTCAGGTTGTTGAACGCGCCGAGGAAGCTTGGCTCGAGCTTGGCGCTCGTGACCCCCACCGGCCCCCAGTTGCCGGCCAGCGCCAGCAGCGCCACCGCCGCCGCGAGCGCGACCGCGACCCGGGCCGGCGGCCCCCAGCCCTGCCTGCGGGCGACCGGCGCCCCAGCGAAATCGCGACGGCTGAAGATCCTCCAGGCCACGCGGAGGCACACCACGATCCAGACGAGGCTGACGATCTGCCCGACGATCAGCGGCCCGAAGAACGGAGTGGCGGGGAACAACCCGTGCCAGGCACCGAATGCGGAGCCGACCAGCAGCATGTGCGCCCAGATCCCGGCGCCGACAAGCAACAACAACTGCATCGCCAGCGCCGTGAGCGGAGGGCCGATCACGCCCATGATCCCGTTCCGGGTCGCGATCGAGAACAGCACCCCGAGGCTGGCGAAGGCGAGCGTCGGCAAGATGCACTGCAACCAGCTGGCGAGCACCCGGACAAGCGAGCCGCCCGACGAAAGCACCGTCCCGCTGAGGCTGACGAGCGGGTCGCCGCCGATCAGAAGCACGCCGGCGACGATGCTCGCGGCGCCCGTCAGCGCCACCAGGCCGGTCAGCAGGACGCCGACCGCCAGTAGCTTGCCGGCGAACACCTCGCCCCGGCTGCAGGACCGGGTCAGCACCCACTTCCACGTCCCGTACCGATCCTCGGCCGAGAACACGTCGCCCGCGATGATTCCGGCGGCCAGAGGGAAGCCCCAGGCGCCGGCGAAGGCGAGCAGCAGCAGCGACATGGCGAAGCCGGAGGAGTGGACCCAGACGCCGTAGAGGGTGTCGGTCGGGCTGCCGCTCTGAACCTGGAGGATCGCGCCAAACACGAACGGGCTGAGAGCGGCGATCAGCGCCACCAGCCTGACGGCGAGCTGCGAGGTGAGCTTACGCCGCTCGACGAGGTACACGTGACGCACCTGCGCCTGCCGGAGCCGGCGGGCCGGGGCGGGTTTCACAGCCGGGGCCGCCTGCGTGACCGTCATCGACCCGCTGCCGCTGGTTGCGGCGTGCTGGCCCGCTCGCTGGGGGCCGGGCCCGACTGCGGCCCCCCGGTGAGCGCGAAGAACATCGACTCGAGCGGGCTCACGACCATCTCGAGCCGCCGGGCCGCCACGCGTGCGTCGCCAAGCGCGAACATGAACGTATCGAGTCCGTCGCCGCCGACCGTCAGCTCGAGCCCGCCCGTCGGTGACGGCACGGCGGCCACGTCGGGTGAGCGCGCGGCGATCTCGAGTGCGCGGCGATCGTCGCTCGTCGACAGCGCGTATGACGGAGCGGGTGCGGCGCCCCGCACCTGTTGGGCCGTGCCGTCCCAGACCACCTTGCCGCTGCGGAGGACCGTGTAGCAGTCGCAGATCGCCTCGACCTCGCCGATCTGGTGGCTGCTGAGCAGGACGGCCGTTCCAGCCGCCGACAGCTCGCGGATCAGACCGGCCATTTCCCGCACGCCCGCGGGGTCGAACCCGGACGTCGGCTCGTCCAACAGCAGCAGCCGTGGCTGGCGCAGCAGCGAGGCCGCGATCCCGAGCCGCTGCCGCATGCCCGACGAGTAGCCGTTGACCCGATCCCCGGCGCGGTCGGTGAGCCCGGCCGTCGCGAGCACCGCCTCGATCCGGCTGTCGCCGACGCCGCCGTCGAGCTCCGCCAGCAGCTCCAGGTTCACCCGGCCGGACAGATATGGATAGAAGCTCGCCTCCTCGACGAACCCGGCGACCTGCTCGAGGGCTTCGGGACCGCCGCTGTGAAGCGGCCGGCCGAACAGCTCGGCCGATCCCGCATCGGCCCGCACCAGCCCGAGTAGCACCCGCATGAGCGTCGTCTTGCCGGCGCCGTTCGGTCCGAGCAACCCGCGGATCTCGCCCTCCTCGACCACGAGATCGACGCCGTCGAGAGCGTATGTTGCCTCGAACCGTTTGACCAGCCCGTTCGCCCGGATGGCAGACACGGCGCGCGAGCATACTCACGATCGCTGCCCGTCACACCTCGGCAACAAGTCGCGTCGCCGGCTAGCACCTGGCGCGAGCTCGCCCGCGGGTGGTGCATCGCTGTCATCTCGAAACTGATCGTTGCGCACGCAATGTGGTACATTGTGTGCGTATGCCGGAACCGGAACGCGGACAGTTGTCGATGCGGCCGTCGCGACGCACCCTGGAGCGCCTGCGTGAACGCGCCCGCCTGCTGGCCCA
>JAFAWL010000178.1 GCA_019241805.1 Actinomycetota bacterium | reverse complement strand
CCGCCGACACACGGCTTACGAACACCTCGAACCAACCCGCGCGGGGATGCGATTCACGCTCATCACACTCGGCATCGGCTGCATCGGGTTCGGCGCCCTACCCGGCCCGATCATTCGCCGGTTCGTTGCCCCAGCCGCGTCAACGCTCACTCACCCCGCCACCTACAGCAGCGGCGTCCTCACCGGACACGCCCCCCTGCCGGCCACCACCGTCGACTTCGCCTACCTCAACCCGACCGACCTCGCCACCACCGCCGCTACCCTGCTGCTCGGGCTTGCGCTCGCAGCGCTCTACCTCCGCATCCCAGAACCGGCACCGATCACCCTGCTCCGCCGACTGCACACCGGATCAGTTAACGACTACGCCGCCTTCGCCACGATCGGAATCCTCGCCTGCACCAGCGTCCTCATGCTCTAGGTGTCGGCCGCACAGCGAGGAGCGTCAGCGCACGCGACAGGCGCGGATCGCGGACGAAGCACGCCGCCTGAAGAATCGTCGCCGATCGGGCCTTCGGCAGACTTCGAGTCGAACCCGGGCACACTCGTCGATGCTTTCTGGCCCCAGCACCACGCCGTCCACCTCAAGCACCACGCTCACCTGTCGGGCCCACCGGCCCCACTCCAGCTCGATCAAATGCTCCTGGTTCCCCCACTCCGGTTGAGGTCCCAGCCTGATCCGCACCAGGCCGCCACACTGCGCCGGCCTGCTGTGGCACCACACCGGACGCGAGCAACTTCCAGCATCCGATCGGCGGGGACCTCGCCCGGACCTTCGAAGCCTTTGGACTCCCGTCCGAGCCGGGCTACGGATACAGATACGGATACATAGGACAAAGTGACGCTAGACGCGCTCGGCTTCCTAGCGAAGCGGGCGGCGCCACGCGAAATGGAGCATGCGTCAACTTGCCTCCCGGGGCGGTGGACGGCCGCCGCCCTCACACTTAGCCGTGATACGTAGCAGCTTCGCGCGATGCGGCCTCCCGCACATCGTGCATTGCTCGCCTGGAGCTAAGGAGCGATGCCCACCGCGAGACTTGAGGTCTCATCGTCGGAGGCAGCGAGCAATGGCTCCGGTATCCAGGTGAACGTCAGAATTGCGATGTCGTCGTGGCCGGCCGGTGAGAGCTCGGTGAGCACCGTTTCGACGAAGTGTTCCGGGTCATTTGTCGAAGTTGCGTCGACGACTTGGGCTAGTCGCTGCAGACTGTCGTCGATGTTTTCATCGCGACGCTCGACCAATCCGTCGGTGTAGGCGAGCAGCGTTTCGCCGATTGCCATCTGCACGACAGCCGACTTATACAGCGGCGGGGTTTCGTCCCGTGCCCGGATACCGAGCGGCAGCCCAATCGGCAAATGCAGCCACCGGGTACCGTCGCTGCCACGTATGAGCGGCGGCAGGTGGCCGGCGGTCGCCAGCTCGACCCGCCGGCTTGGCAAGTGAGCTCGTCCGACGATGACCGTCGCGAAGTGGCCGTCCAGGTCGAGGTCGAGCTCACCCGCACATAGCTGCAACGCGGTGGCCGGTGGGTGCCCCTCACGGAGATAGGCCCGCAAGGTGAAGCGGATGCGGGCCATTATCGCGGCGGCGCCAACGCCGCGGCCGGAGACGTCGCCGACGACGAAGCCGAAGCTGTCGTCGTTGATTTGGATCGCGCTGTACCAGTCGCCGCCGACGTCGACACCTTCGGTACCGGGCAGATAACGCGATGCTATTTGCACGGTCGGGATGCTCGGGTTGGTTTTCGGTATCAACGCCTGCTGCAGGGTCTCGGCGATTGTTCGCTGGTCGACATACAGTGATTCGGTCGCCACGGCAGCCTCGCGAGCGATTCGTCGCTGCCGGTTCAGCACGGTCGCGATGATGGCGGCGACGAGCGTGAGTATCAGGCCACCACCCAGCAGCATCCACGGCAAAGCTCCGGTCAGCCAGCCACCAAGATGGTGGGCCGGCGACGTGACCAGGGTCAGCTCGGTGTTGCCGAATGGGATCGACTCGCGTGCGGTCAGTCCGGCAAGCGGTAGCTGATCAGGCGGTTCATCCGTGGTCTGCAGAGCGACGGAGTCGGTGGTGTGGCCGAGGTAGGTCGCAAAGTGCAGCCCGGCGAACGCCGAGTTGCTCTCCACCGGGACCCGTCGATTCGAAGGGATGATGCGTTCGGCGTACAGGACAAACTGCGGCGCCAGCGTGCTTGCCTGCGCGTAGGCCAACCGCAAACCGGCCGACGACGGCAGTGCCATGACGACGAAGGTGGAACTAGTCGCGGCTTTCTGCAGGAACGTGGTAAGGATCGGTGACTCGTCGGCTAGGACTGGGGTGTCGCCGACGGCAGCGACAGCCGGACGAGCGCCAGGGCGCCACAGGGAAGCATCAGCGAACGTCTTGCCCGAACCGACGTATGGCGCGACCAATTGCGTGAACGTGGAAGCGCTTGTGGGGCTGGCTGAAGCCGCCTCGACCACCGTGAGCAACGACGTCTCGATTGAGGCGATCGACGCCGTAACAAGGTTAGCCGCCTGACTCGTTTGAACCCGAAGCAGCCGCTGCTCGTTGTCGCGGTCAGAACGCCACGCCGCCCAGACAGCCGAAGCCGTGAGCACCAAGCCGATGACGAGAACGCTGACACCCACACGGTCAAAAACATCGAAACGGCGGCGCAGGCGAGTCGCTCCGCTCGGAACCGCCACCGTTCACCTCGTCGAGGACACCACAACCAATCGGACACCTACAGCTTTCAGGACATCAAGCGAGCGAATGATACCCGG
>JAFAWL010000146.1 GCA_019241805.1 Actinomycetota bacterium | reverse complement strand
CACGTAATCCTCGACGTCGACGATGAGCACGTCGGTGAGATTGCGATTGAGGAAGTCGTTGATCTCACTGAAGATCGTCGAAGATTTGATCGCGCCCAGTTCGCAGTAGTCGTGACACAGATAGACGTCCTGCTTCTTGCCGGATGTGTCGGCCACGCCGGTCAGCGCGCCGAGTCGTTCGAGTTGCCGGGCCGCGTCGTCGCCGAAATCTTGACGGACCTCATCCTCGCTGGCGCCGCCGGTGAGGTTGGTGCGGACGATGCCGCCCTGTTGGTATCCGTAGTAGGCATCGATCAACAAGGCGCGAGCGCCCTGGTTGAGCTGCTCCGGAATCGTCAATGTGTGTTCGGCCGAGAAGAAGTTGTACGCGGTCGACGACATCGCGTTGTGGCTTCCGGGCCAGAGGATCTGGTTCAGCGGCTGCATGCACAGTTCCACCGACCCGTTGCAACCGTCGGCTCGGGGGTCGGCCTGCTTGGGCAGATTGGTCACGACGATTACTGCCGCCGTGGCAGTGGTGGTCACGGCGGCGCACAGCAGCATGGCGAGGACGACCGACCAGATGCTGCGCTTGCGAATCCGGCGCAAGGTCTGATCCGGTTCGAGGACCCGCAGCGCGCGCATGATCACGATGAGGGCTGCGAAGATAGCGAGCGCACCGAGTAGGAAGCCGACGATTCGCAGCAGCCCGCCCGGCGCCACCATCAGCCAAGCGGCCAGCACGATCACGGTCAGCCCCAGCCACACTTGAAGGCGGGGCGTGGCGCGGATGCGGCGGACGTTGCCGACGGCACGTTCGAAGCGCACACGCACACCCGAGCAGTCCCGCCCCGGCACCAGAGCGAGCAGCAAACCGATACCGGAAAACACCAATCCGGCGGTGACCAGATCGCTCAGCAGCACGCCGACGAACGCGGCCACCGCTGCCCCGCGACCGGGATCGACGTTCCGGCCGACCAACGCGAATACCGGCGTGGCGGCGCCCAGCCCGACGGGCACCATCCCGGCCACCGCGAGCGTCCAGCCGGTAAAGCGGAAGCCCGACACCGGTCTTCGCGCCTTACGCAGCGCCAATAGCACCAGGCCGAGCCCGACCAGTCCGACCGGTATGTAAAGCCCTTCGATCCAGGCGCTCCACCGGATGGCACGATCGACCCAGACGTTCTGCGAGAGGTTGGTCGTGGCATCGAGCACGCTGGTCGGCAGCTTGGCGGCCAGGTCCGGATCAATGCTCTGCATAGCGGTGCGGATCGTCGTCGCGGCACTGCTGGCGGCGGCGTTGGATCGGATGGTTTCGTCGGTCGAGAAGATCTGCTCGTGCGCCGTCTCGGCGAAGGTGCGCACCGCCGAAGTGACCGCCGGTGACTTGAGGATTTCGGCGACAGCCTTGGCGACGACCGGCCGGGCGGCAGTGAGGAACTTGCTGCTGCTTGCGTAACGCAGAGTCGCCTGGTCGGCGACGTAATCGCGCACCGCCTGCTTCTGAAAGGTCTGCTCGACGACGTCTCCGAAGCCCGGACCGCTGAGGATGCTCGTCGTCAGCCACCAGCCGGTAGCGCTCAAGATCATCATGCCGATCCCGAGAAGCACCACCAGGCGTACCCGCAGACGGGACCAGGTTCGGCGGCCGGCGTACGCACGCCATGGTGCGGTGAGACGACGCCACCACCCCCGGCGGCGACGTTGGCCAGGGTCGGGCCCGTCGTCCATCAGCGGACTATATGTCACGGCTTACCGGCCGCTCGTCACTAGAATTCGGCCCAGCGCCGGGGCGTGATCGTGTCCGAGGTCGATCCGTCGGCCGACCCAGCCGAAGGAGCACAGACGATGAGCTGGTGGCCGGCGTGAGCGACGCTCGGCCTACTCCTATCGAGGTCGTGGACGACCGCCGTCGCCGGGTCCGATCTGCTTATGACGGCATGCGGATGACCGCCGCGCTGCTGAGTCTGCTGCTGCTGTTGGGATTCGGCACGTCGGCCAACCAGACGAGCGCGGGGTTGAACGCCGACCTGCTGCGGGCGGTGCACAAGCTGCCGGCGCTGATCACCAACAGTCTCCAGGTGCTCGGTGTGCTGGCCGCCCTGGCCGGACCCATCGCGGTGGTCATCGTGCAACTCGTGCGCGGACATCTGCGGCGACTCGGTGTCGGGCTGCTGACGGCAACATTGGCGACGCTGGTCACGGCACTGCTGGCGGTGGCGATTCGACATGCCGATCATCTGGCTATTCACCACGCGTTGTCGTTGACGACCTCGTCGCGGGTGACGTCGCCGCTGGATCCGTATCTCGCGGGGTGGCTGACGCTGATCATCGCGTCCGGCTTGACGTTGGTCGGTGCGCTGCGCGCGGCGATGGTCGCCGCCGTCGTCGTGTACATGATCTCGGCCTTCGGCACCGCCGAGGCTTCGGTGCTGGCATTGGTCATGAGCGAGGTGCTCGGCGCTGCGATCGGGCTATCGGTGCGATACGCGGTCGGCGTCAGCAATGAACGCGCGCCGGCCGAAACGATCGCCGACGCGTTGCGGATCCGGGACATCCACCTGATTTCGATGACGCGGTTGGCTCCCGATTCCGATCACCGAACATATGCCGCCCGCGATCGGGTCGACCGGGGTTACTGGATCGACGTCCTCGACCGTGACAACGTCGCAACCGGGTGGCTCTATCGCCTCTACCGGATCACGCGCTTGCAGGGCGAGATCACCTCCGGTCCGGCCCTGTCGATCGAACGCGTAGCCGAGCAACGCATGCTGCTCGCACTCGCGGCGCAGTCGACCGGTGCCCGAGTTCCGCGGTTCGTTGCCGCGGCTGAGTGCGGCGATCGGGCCATCGCCTTGGCCTACGAGGCGGTCACCGGCATACCGATCGCCGAGCTGAACCGGCCGTTGCTCGACGAGGAGGTGCTTGACCTCTGGCGTAACGGCGAGTTGCTGCATCACGGCGGCGTGTCTCATCCGCGACTGACTCCGAGGCTCGTCCGACTGGACGAGGACGGCATCGTGCTTCCGGTGCTGGACGAGGGCACAGTCGTCGCCAGCCCGTTGCGCATGGATCTCGACCGGGCCCAGGTGCTCGTCACGACCGCCCTGTCGGTCGGGCCCGAACGAGCGGTCGCCCTCGCGACCGACGCGCTCGGCGCGACCGAACTCGGGAAGATCGCGCGAGTGTTGCAACCGGTCGGGTTGACCCGCGAGACGCGCCGCACCCTCAAGGCGCACAAGTCGCTGTTGGAAGATCTGCGCAACCGGCTGACCACCGGCGAGGACAATGTCAGCGAGACGCCGCTGCGTCTCGAACGCGTGCGACCGCGCACCGTCATCGCGCTGGCGGGTCTGATCGTCGCCGCCTGGCTGCTGATCGGCCAACTCGGCTCGGTCGATCTGATCACGGTTCTGCGGCACGCGAAATGGCAGTGGCTGCCCGGGCTCGTCGCCGCGTCGGCCCTGACCTACGTGGCCGCGGCGGTATCGCTGCAGGGTTACGTGCGCGAGAAGTTGTCGCTCGTCCGCACGACGATGGCGCAGTTGGCCTCGTCGTTCGCCGGCTTCGTGCTGCCGCCCGCGCTCGGTCCGGTGGCGATCAACCTTCGCTACCTCCAGCGCTGTGGATTGTCGGTTGCGGCTGCCGCGGCGAGCGTCGGGACCAGCCAGGTCGTGAACGGCATCTCGCACGCGTTGTTATTGGCGGCGTTGGCTGCCGCGACCGGCCGTGACCAGGGGGGTCCGACCGTTCCGGGCTGGGCTTACTACGCGCTCGGCGGCTTGGCGGCGATCGCTCTGATCGCCGTCTCGATCCCCCGGTGGCGGCGGTGGTTGATCGCCCGGATCCAGCCGATGCTGCACGACCTCGGTCCGCGCCTGGTCGACCTCATAGGCCGCCCGCGCAAGCTCGTGCAGGCGGTTGGCGGCGCGATGCTGCTGAATGCGGCCTACATCCTGGCGCTCTGGTGCGCGGTGCGTGCGTTCAACGGCAGCCCGGCCGTCCTGACCGTCGCCGTGGTGTATCTCGCGGGTGCCGCCATCGGGTCTGTAGCCCCGACACCCGGCGGTATCGGGGCCATCGAAGTGGCGTTGTCGACCGGATTGGCGACTGCGGGCATGCCGAGCACGGCGGCGGTCAGCGCCGTACTGCTCTATCGAATTGCGACGTTCTGGCTACCGGTGCCGGTCGGTTGGCTGGCGATGAACCGCCTTCAGCACGCGCGGCTGCTATAGCTCGCGCGTCCTGAAGGATGGGACGAAGGGCCGATCAGTAGCGCGGGTCGACCGGCTCCATGACGGCGCCTGCTTCGCGACGGTAGACGACGTCGGTCCGGCGCCGCATACCCATCATCATCAGCGAGACAACCAGGCCGATGATTCCGACGATCATGAGGATTAGCCCGATCAGGTTTAGGTTCACGCCGTTGACGTGCCGATTGACGGCGAAGTCCAGGATCGCGCCCAGCGCGATCAGGAACAGGCTCGCACCGATTCGCATCGCTCCTCCTATGGACACACCGCAACGCCTCGTCGCGGGTTCAACCGGTGTTATCCCCGCAGAAGCGCGCTACGAAACCAGCACCGTCCTTTTCGTCCATATGGCGCCACTCGCCGGTTGCCCGAATAGGCTACGCGCGCCACGGCAACGAGACCGTGCACTCGTTCCGTGCGCGGAGCCGCCCCAAAAACGCGGCCCTAGCCCATGAAACAAGTGCAAAGTTGCGCCGACGACGGTCTGCCGCCCGGGGGAACCCGACTTAGACGGGCTGGAGGGTCAGCGCCGTCGAGGAGAAGTGCGAGTGCACCCGCGGGTCGACCGGATCGTCGACCGGATCGGTGTGCACGACCAGGTGGTTGTAGAGCGTGTCACGCTGGGCCGGGATGCGCCCGGCGCCACGGATGAGCTCGATCAACTCCGTGCGGTTGGAGCGGTGGCGGGCGCCGGCCGACGAGACGACGTTCTCTTCCAGCATCACCGAGCCCAGGTCATCGGCGCCGAAGTGCAGCGTCAACTGGCCGATGTCCTTACCGGTGGTCAGCCACGAGCCCTGCAGATGGCTGACGTTGTCGAAGAACAACCGGGCGACCGCGATCATCCGAAGGTATTCGAGCGACGTGGCCTGCGTCCGACCGCGCAGGTGGTTGTTCTCCGGCTGGTAGGTCCACGGGATGAACGAGCGGAAGCCGCCGGTGCGGTCCTGCACGTCGCGGATCATCCGCAGGTGCTCGATGCGTTCGGCGTTCGTCTCCCCGGTGCCCATCATGAACGTCGCCGTGGATTCCAGGCCGAGGCCGTGGGCGGTCTCCATCACTTGCAGCCAGGTCTCGCCCGACTCCTTCAGCGGCGCGATCGCCGTGCGCGGGCGGGCGACCAGGATCTCAGCGCCGGCGCCGGCGAACGAGTCAAGCCCGGCGGCCTTCAGCCGAGTGATCACGCTGGCGTAGTCGAGACTCGACGTCCGCGAGATGTGCACGACCTCGGAGGCGCCCAGCGAGTGCAACACCAGCTGCGGATAGGCCGACTTGATCGCGCTGAAAGTCTGTTCGTACCAGTCGATGCCCAGCTCCGGCGAATGACCGCCCTGCAACATGATCTGGGTAGCGCCGAGATCGACTGCCTCGCCACAGCGGCGCAGGATCTCTTCCAGCGGGTGTGTCCAGCCCTCTTCATGCTTGGGCGAGCGGTAGAAAGCGCAGAACTTGCAGGCCGTCACGCAGACATTCGTGTAGTTGATGTTCCGATCGATGATGTAGGTCGCGATGTTGTCGGGATAGCGGCGCCGCCGGACCGCGTCCGCGGCGTGGCCCAACGCGTGCAGCGGAGCCTCGGTGTAGAGGTGCAGGGCCTCGTCGGCGGAGATGCGGCCGCCATCGGCCGCGTGGCTCAGGAGGGCGTCGATCGTCACTAGAGCAGCGTACGTGTCTGTCCGGCCAGCAGGTCCCGCAGATCGTCGGCGGCTTGCGCGGCGGCGGCATTGGCCACCGCCGAGACGCCACCCATTCCGAAGTACGAGTGGTTCAGCGTCGGCCACTCGCGCTGGATCACCGGCACCCCCGCCTCGTGCAGGGCGGTGCCGTAGAAGTTGCCCTCGGTACGCAGGACGTCGAGGGTGGCCGTGTGGATCACGGCGGGGGCCACGCCGGCCAGCGACTTGGCCCGCATCGGTGACACCCGCCAGTCGGCGGCGTCGGCCTCGTCGACGTAGTAGCGGGCGAAGTCGGCCATGCCGGCCAGGGTCAGTCCGTAGCGGCTCGACGTCGCGCCGCGCGACCAGAACCGGGCGTTGACCTCCGGGTCGGCGTAGCGCCCCGTTACGTCGGTTACCGGATACAGCAGCAGCTGCGCGTCCAGGGGCTGCCCGCGGTCACGCCGATCGAGCGCGACCGAAGCGGCGAGCTGCCCGCCGACGCTGTCGCCGGCGACGATGAGCCGCCCGGGCGCGCCCAGTTCGTCGAGCCGCGTCGCGACGCTCTCGGTGACGGCGACGGCGTCGTCGAACGCGGCCGGAAAGCGGTGTTCCGGCGCCAGCCGGTACCCGACCGAGACCACCACCATCTCGGCCTGGGTGCAGATCCGACGGGCGTGCCCCAAGTGGGTGTCGATGCCGCCGAGCGTCCAGCCACCCCCGTGGAAATAGACGACGGTTCCAGCCGGCTCACTCGCCGACGGCCGCAGGATGCGGATCGGCAACGGGCTCGCGGGCCCGGCGATCATCTCGTCAGTCTCGGACGCCGGCAGCAGATCGGAGGGCATCCGTTGCACTGCGAGCAGATTGTTGCGACGCGACAGCGCGCGCACCTCGGCGATGGTGGTGGGCTGGTCGGACGGCTCGAGGTCACGCAGCCAGTGCGCGATATCGACATCCAGCGGCTGATCTGCCACGCCACGACCTCCCCGGTTGAGCGAGGTCAGTCTAGGGGTCGCGCCCCGATCCGGTGGTGCCGGCCGGACGATCAAACGGCAGCCGCCGGTTCAGGCATGTCCGGTGCCGGCAGCTCGTCCGTCTCGGGCCTTTCGTCGACCGATCGTCCCCGGCTGACCAGACCGACCACGGCCAGCACGACGATCGCTCCACCGATCAACTCGGTGGCCGACAGGCTCTCGCCGATGAGCCACACGCCCAGGAACACCGCGACCACCGGGTTGACGTAGGCGTAGGTCGCGGCCGTCGTGGCGGGCAGCACTGTGAGGACGTATAGATAGCAGGTCATCGCCAGCAAGCTGCCCGGGCCGATCAGGTACACCAACGCCCAAACCGACTCGGCGCTGATCGCGTGCCAGTGCACGTGCTCACGGGTGACGAGCGCCACGATCAGGAGCACGATGCCCCCGCAGAACAACTCCATCCCGCTGAGCAGCAGCGGTCGTTTCGGCACGGGAAGGCGAGGCGCGAGCGCCGATCCGATGCCCCAGCTCAGCGCGGCCAGCAACGCGACGAAAATCGGCCCGATCGGCGCCGCTCCCGACGTGCCGCCGGCGCTGAGCACGCCGATTCCGACCATGCCGACGAGTAGCGCGACCCACTGCCGCCGCGCGGGTGCTCGCCGAGACAGCAGCGAGTCGGCCAGCACGATCCAGAGCGGGACCGTGCCGATGAGCAATGCCGCAAGGCCGGACGGCAACCGGACCTCGGCCCACGACACCACGCCGTTGCCGCCGGCCGGCAACATCGCGCCCAGCAGCAGCATCGTCGCCCACTGCTTGCGGCCCGGTCGGTCACTCGCGCGCAACTGCGCCGATCCGGTAGCCAGCCCGATCGGGAGCAGGATCAACCCGGCGACGGTATAGCGGACTCCTGCCATCGCGAACGGTGGCAGGGTACGAACCCCGACACGGATGGCCAGATAGGTCGAACCCCACACGATCCAGACGACCAGCAACGCCAGCCAGGCTTTTGTGCGAGCGGACACAGCACGACGTTACGAAACTAGGTACCGATCGGGCACGTCCATTTCCGGGTTCGCGGCTCGACCCGGCGTCGCGGCGGGCTCAGAGGTCGACGAACGCCGGTTCGACAAGCCGATCCAGCGCGCCGGCCGTCCGGGCCCGGCGGGCGAACTCCACGACACCGGCCACCTGGCGCCGGCCGAGGGAGAAGTCCAGCGTGCGGAAATACCTCTCCAGCGTCGGGGCGTCGAAGGCCTCCCACCGTGCAGTGCGGGCCGCGATCTCGGCCACGTGTTCCAGCGCCTCGTCGCGGCTGCGCACGAACAGGTCGTGCACCTCTTTCACCAGTCCGGGGTTGCGCTGCGCGTAGTCACGGCGGGCAGCCCAGACTGCAAAGACCATGGGCAGGCCGGTCCACTCACGCCAGACCGCGCCGAGGTCGTAGACATCCAGGCCCCGGGACGGGGCGTCGAAATTGGCCCGAAGCGCGGCGTCGCCGATCAACACGGCGGCGTCGGCCTCGAGCAACATCGTGGTGAGTTCCGGGGGGCAGACAAAATAGTCCGGGCTCACGCCGTGTTCAGCGGCCAGCCACATCCGCGCCAGCAACACCGAGGTGCGCGACGTCGACCCGAGCGCCACGCGGCGCCCGTCCAATTCACCGAGCGGTCGTTGGGCGACCAGGTTCACCGAGAGCACCGGTCCGTCGGAGCCGACCGCCAGATCCGGCAGCAGCAACAGGTCGTCGGCGTTGCGGAGATACTCGACGAGCGAGATAGGGCCGATGTCGAGGCGCCCGTCGACCAGCATCTCGTTCAGGCGGTCGGGGGTGTCCTTGGTCAACTCCACGTCGAGCAGGCCGCCCGAACGCACCAAACCCCAGTAGATCGGCAGGCAGTTCAGGAACTGGATGTGCCCGACGCGCGGACGACCGCCGCTCACGCGTCGGGATCCGGCAGCGGACCGGGGCCCGGCGCGGGTGAGGGTCCGGGACCGGGCAGGGGGCCCGGAGTGGGTGTCGGCGTCGGCCCGGGGCCCGGCAGCGGGCCCGGATTGGGTGTCGGCGT
>JAFAWL010000357.1 GCA_019241805.1 Actinomycetota bacterium | reverse complement strand
GCGATCGTCGTCTTCGCGCCCCGCGAAGCGCCGACCACGTTCGGCGTGAGCGCCGGCGGCGTCGCGGCCGGATTGGTCGTCGCCGGCACCGTCGGCGCCTGGCGGACGCCCCGCAGCCGCGTGCCCTTCTACGGCCTCGTCGCCGTGGTACCGATCGAACTCGTGATGATCATCGTCGCCGGTCATCGGCTGCGGTGAGCAGTCCGGGCCCCGGTCGGCGGTGATTGAAACCGGGCCCGTCCGGGGAAAGCAACACGTGCCGCCCGGCGACGAAGTGAGGATGCTCGCGATGCGCCTGCCTGTGCCCGGACCCCGTGACGTCGCCCGGATGACCCAACTGGGCTATCAGGCGATCGAGCAGGCGATTGCGCTCGTTCCCCGGGTGGTCGCCGTCGTCGACTCGGTCGAGACATTGCTCGCCCGCGTCGATCGCATAGTCGCCGACGTCGAGCGGACCAACCAACAGGCCCGAACGATCGTGAGCCGGGCGCAGGCGTCGGTCGGCGAAACCGAGGCCGTTCTGAGCCGGGCGTCCGGCCTGGTCGAACAGGCCGGGCAGCTGCTCGAGCAGTCGGGGCCGATGCTCGAGGAGCTGGTCCCGATCCTCACCAAGATCACCGAATCGACCAGCCCGGAGGAAGTACAGGCCATCGTCGAAATGGTCAACGAGACCCCCGAACTGACGCAGAGCCTGCGTAAGGACATCATGCCCACCTTGAGCACACTCGACAGCGTCGCGCCCGACCTGCGCCAACTGCTCGAGGTGTCCAAGGAACTGAACGAGATGTTGGGGTCGCTGCCCGGTCTCGGTCGGGTCAAGCGACGGCTGGAGAACGAAAATGCCCTGGAGCAGGCCAGCCCGTCGGCACCGGACTCGTAACGCGTGCGTGACGGATCACGACCGCGGGACCTCACCTTGTCGAGGCGATCGGTCCGCCGGTGCGTCGCCCTAAACGGTCCGGATCATGCTCTAGTCTCGAACGCATGTTTGGCTCTCAGGCGATAGCGGCGGCGTCTTCAGCCTCGGTGCCCGACTCGTCGGCCTGGGACGAAGGGTTGGACGAGGCCCAGCTTTCGGCGGTGTTGCACGACGGTCCGCCGCTGATCGTGGTGGCTGGCGCCGGCACGGGCAAGACCCGCACGCTCACCAGCCGGGTCGCCCGGTTGCTCGAGCGTGGCGTCGATCCGTCGCGGATCCTGTTGCTCACCTTCACCCGGCGAGCGGCCGAGGACATGACCGCCCGAGCGGCCGCGCTCAGCGGCGGCATTCGGCCATCCGCCGGCGGACGCCGCGTCTGGGGCGGCACGTTCCACGCCGTGGCCCACCGACTGGTCAGCGAGTTCAGCGAACAGCTCGGCGTCGCAACGATCTCCGTCATCGATCCGAGCGACGCCACCGACCTGCTGGACATGCTGCGCGACGACCATGCGCTGACGGGCACGAGCACGCGCCTACCCCGAGCCGCCACGATGCTCGACGTCTACTCACGGGCCGTCAATACGGATCGGCGCGTGCGAGACGTCGTCACCACCGACTTCCCGTGGGTCGATCCGCACGTCGAGGCGGTCACCGCGCTGCTTCGTGACTACGTGGACCGCAAACGCCAACGCGGCCTGTTCGACTTCGACGATCTGCTGCTCGCGTGGCGGGCACTACTGACCGAGCCGGCCATCCGTGACGTGCTGACCAACCGGTGGGATCACGTGCTGGTCGACGAATACCAGGATGTCAATCGCATCCAGGTCGACATCGTGACCCAGCTGCGACCCGGCGGCGTCGGGCTGACCGTCGTCGGCGACGATGCCCAGGCGGTGTACGGCTTCAGGGGCGCGACGAGCTCACATCTGCTGGAACTGGCCGACGCGTTACCGCAATCGCGGCTGGTCCGTCTCGAGCGCAACTTCCGCTCGCGACAGAGGCTGCTCGATCTGGCCAACGTGGTACGTCCGGGCGACCCCCGGCAACGACTGCGTCTGCACGCAGACCGCGCCGGCGCCGGCGCGCGACCACGGTTGGTGCGTTGTTACGACGCGGCCGAAGAGGCCCGGACCGTCGTCGACGCGGTGCTGGGCGCGGTGCAGGAGGGCCAGCCGCTGCGTGACCAAGCCGTGCTCATGCGCGCGGGCCATCACAGCGACCTGCTCGAACTCGAACTGAGCACCCGACACGTCCCGTTCGTAAAATACGGCGGGCTGCGCTTCCTGGAGGCCGCTCACGTCAAGGACTTCCTAGCTGCCCTGCGCGTCACGCTGAACCAGCACGACGAACTGGCCTGGTTCCGCGTGCTGCGCTTGCACGAAGGAATCGGCCCCGCGCGAGCCCGGGCACTGTTGCCCTCAGTGCTGTCCGACGACCCGGACGGGGGTCTGACCGAGGTGATCGCCGCGGCGCCGGCCCGCGCCCGAACGGCCCTCGACTCGACGCTGCACAACTACCGCCATGCCTGCTTCAGCGACACCGCGTCCGCTCGGGTGACTGCCTGCCTGGCGATGCTGCGTCCGCTACTGCAGGCTCGGTATCCGGACGCCGCGGCCCGGCTCGTCGACCTCGATCGACTGGCCGCCGCCGCGTCGAGTGCCGCCGACCTCGTCGCTTATGTCGCCGACGCCACTCTCGACCCACCGCGCAGTACTACGGACCAAGCTCAACCGCCCCATCTGGACGAGGACTACCTCACGTTGTCCACCGTGCACTCGGCCAAAGGACTCGAGTGGGAGTCGGTGCACGTGATTCACGCGGTCGATGGAGCCTTCCCGTCGGACATGGCGCTGGGCACTCCGGACGGCCTGGAAGAGGAACAACGGCTGTTCTACGTCGCGTTGACGCGCGCCCGGGAGTCATTGTCGATCTACACACCGCTGCGGCTGCCGCACCATCGGCGCGCGCATGACGATCGGCACAGTTACGCGTTGGCCAGCCGATTCCTGACCGACGAGGCCCTGGCGACAATGGACATTCACGAGGTGCCGCGGCCGGTTGCGCCGCTCGGGGGCCTTCATGCCGGCCTGCCGAAGGTGGCGCGCCCGACTCTCGATCACCTGTTGCTGTAAGGCTGCTCGATCAGCCCGAGACGGGAACCAGGTCCGTGCCCGGTGCGGTGAGGCCCCCGAGCGGTCGAACGCCGCTCAGATACGGCGCCAGAGTCTCTGGAGCGCCGGGACGACACAGCAGGTAACCCTGAGCCATGGTGAACCCGAGGCGGCGCAGCACGTCCAATTGTTCCGGTCGTTCGATTCCCTCGGCGACGACCTCCAAACCGAGGTCGCGGCCCAGCGCGAGCAGCGCCCCGGCGAACCGCTCGGCCGTCGGCTCGCAGTCGATGTCGACGATGAACGATTGGTCGATCTTCAAGGAGTCCAACGGGATCCGCTGCAAGTGCACCAGCGAGGAATACCCCTTACCGAAGTCGTCCAGCGCCAGACGCACACCCAGCGCCTTGAGGTCAGCGGCAACCTGGCCGGCGCGGATCGGGTCGTCGAGCAGCGCGTCCTCGGTGATCTCCAGGACGAGTCGACCCGGCCCCAGGTGGTGCGCGGCCAGCAGCCGTCGGACCCGGGCGGGGAAGCCGGGGTCGGTCATGAGCGTCGGCGGGATGTTCACCCCGATCCTGAGTTCATCGTCGCCGTGTTGCAGAGTCCACGCAGCCAGTTGCGCGCACGCCCGCTCCAGCACGAAATCCGTCAGCTCCTCCAATACCCCGGCGCGGGCGGCAATCGGGATGAATTGATCGGGCGGAACGGCTTCGCCCTCGTACGTCCAGCGCGCGAGCGCCTCGAAGCCGTGGATTTTATGCGAGCACAGGCGAGCGATCGGCTGATAGACGACGTCGAGCGTGCCCTCGGCGACCGCCTGCACCAGCGGTTGCCGCAGCCGCAGGTCAGCGACGTGTGGCAACGCCATCGACGGATCGAAGCAGGCGATGCTGCCCTTGCCCCTGCGCTTGGCCGTATACATCGCGATGTCCGCCCGCGCCAGGATGTTCTCGATGGTCGGCGTCGCTTCAGCGACCGCGAGCTCGGCCACGCCGACGCTAGCGCGGACGGTGAGCCGTTGTCCGGCCGTCGTTGTGATCGGTGCGCTCAATGCGTCGATCAATCGTGCGGCCACGATCGCCGGCTCGCCGCCGTCCTCGAGCAACACCGCGAACTCGTCACCGCCCAGCCGCGCCACGGTGTCGCCCGGGCGAAGAGCGCCGGTGAGGCGTTCGGCGACCCGGAGGAGCACCTCGTCGCCGATGCCGTGCCCGAGCGTGTCGTTGACCGTCTTGAAGTCGTCGAGATCGCAGAACAGGATCGCCAGCGGACGCAGATCGCGCCGGTGCAGTTCGAGGGCGTGCTGGACCCGGTCGAGGAACAGCGCCCGGTTCGCGATGCCGGTCAAGGCGTCGCAAAACGCCTGACGCTCGAGCTGCTCCTCACGGGCGGCCACAGCCCGAAGCAAGGCGCGGTTCTCGCGCAGCGTCGAATACTGGCGCATCAGAATGAGAAGCATCGCCAGGACGACCAGGCCACGCTCGAAGGTGTCGACCGTGTAACCGTCGTAGCGGCGTACCGCCAGCACCGAGATCGCAACGACGATCGGCACGTAGGGCAGCATCGTGGTCCGGGCGCCGCGGCCGGGATCGTCGGGCGGGTTGACCGGCGCCGGTCGCAGCAGTGAGGTCAGCCCGGCGAAAGCGAGCAGCAGAAACGAGCTGATCCATCCCAGGTCGCTCAGGTTGCCCGTGTGGTATTCGCCCATGGCGGTTAGGTAGGTGAAGCTGCTGTCCGCGACGGCCATCGCCGCCATTGCTCCGCTGAGTACGAACAGGTGGCGACGTTGCGGTCCCGGCCGGCTCAGCGTCGCCACGGCCATCGTCAGCGTGAGGATGTCGCCGATCGGGTAGGCCAGCGAGACGGCGAAGGCGAACGGGGTGTCGCCGCCGGCGTGGGCGACCGCACCAAGGCTCGTCGACCACGACACCGCGGTCAGCGCGGTGACGACGATGGCACCGTCGAGCAACCATCGGCGACGTGCTGCGGCCCGCCCGACCGGCCAGAACGTCCAGAGGCCGACCACGGCGCCGACGGGGTACATCAAGAAGCCGAGATCACACAGCGAGGGGAACGGAGTCAGGCGACCGGCGAACAGTTCGTAGTAACACCAGAGCGCCTGCCCGAGGGCCCAACAGCCGGCCGCCCAGGCGATCGCGATCCAGGAGATCCGGCGCCGACCGGTCGACCTGACCGCGACGCAGCCGGCCGTGATCGCGGCCAGGGCGGCAGCAGTCAATTGCGCGATGTCATCGATGCGCAGCACACCGGTGTCGCCACCGATTCGGGCGTAGAACAGGCAACCCAGCAGGGCGACGAGCAGCGGCCCGGCGATCACGGCGGCCCGCAGGCGACGATAACCGGGCACGATAGCTCGCGCCGATGCGTGCCGCGGCGAGTGCTCACCGCGACCCCGACCGATCTGGTCGAGCGCGTGCAGCTCGATCGCCAGCCGCTCGATCACGACTTCGTCGACCATTGCGGGGTCCGGGCCGGCGGAGGGGCGCGTGACGACACTCTCGGTCACGCCGCCTCCTGACCCCGGCCCCGGGTGTTCCCCGTGGTTGCTCGCGATGGTTCGCTCGCAGTTCCTGTCGACAGGTTGAAGCCGAACCTGAGGGTTTTGGCCGGCGGCCTCAGCGGAGTCGGTAGAGCACCTCTCCGGCATCGGGCACGACGAGGGTGTCGGGATCGGCGGCGAACTCCCCGAAATCGACGGCGTCCGGATCGAGGTAGTCCAGGTTGATCGCGCGCACGACGTCCTCCGGGATCGCCGTCGCCAGCGTCACCGTGACTCGACTGTCTTCGCCACTGCGCTCGTCATACGTGCCCGCGCCCCGAAGGTGGGTCGAATGGGCTAGGTCGGCCCAGTGGTAGTGGCCGAACCGGTCCCACTGCTTCACGAAGTAGTCGCGGCAGTGGTAGCCGATCTCCTGGATCGCCGGGTGCGTTTCGGCCACGCTGGCGATGTGCGGCGCGTAGATGATCACCTGGCCGCCGTCGGCCACGATCGGTTCGACTTTGTAGAAGCCTTTGGCCCCGGTCCACATGTCGTCGTACTTGCGCGGCACCACCGACACGATTCGCCGGTACGGTCGCTCGACGTAGCGGATGTGCGTCTGCGCCGAGACGGCGGCACATACGGCCCATGCCGCCTCGGGCGAGCCGAACGACAGGGCATGCACATCGGTTGATGCCGACCGCACGACCAGGCAGAGCGCCAGGCGCTTGCTCGGAATCATCGCGGCCGCGGTGTCGATCAGCGATCGCACCGGAGTGATGCCGGTGGTACCGATGATCTGCGCGCTGGTGATCAGCGCGCCGAGCCAGTGGGAAAAATCGATCACCTCCGGCCCGGCGACACCGGGAAAGAAATACTTGTTGCCGCCGGAGAATCCGACGACTTCATGGGGAAACACCGGCCCTACGACGAGACAGACGTCATGCTCCACGACGGCACGATTGAGCGTCACTTCGACAGAGCTTCGTAGCCGATTCTCGGACAGCCGGGCGGCGCTCACCTCGTCGATACGTCCGAGGCTGACCAGCTGTTCGGGATCCCACCATTCGTGATTGCGCACCTCGACGCCCGGGTACGTTGCCGCCAACTGGCCGGCCGGATAGCCGAGGTGCGCGGCCAGTTGCTCCTCGCTCAGCCCGGCGTGCGTGCCCAAGGCGACCAGGATCGTGACCCGCGTCGCCCGGCCGGTCAGCGCGTCCGTCACGCTGCGCAGCAGCAACGGCAACGGGCAACTACGGGTAGCGTCCGGCACGATCACGCAGATGCTGCGGCCGTCGAGGTCGGCCGTTGCCAGGGCCTCGGCGACGAAGGCGCGGATCTGCTCCGGCGACAGGATCACGTCACTGCCGCCGACTGTGCGGATCGAGGCGGCGCCAGTCATGGCCGTGTTCCACGCACGCAACCATCGTTGCACGCGCGGGCCGCTCGGAGCGCTGAACGCCGACGGCGTAAGGTCCGCCCGGAGGGTGATCGAGGAGGTGAGATGTCCCGACTCGAACTCGATCCCGATCGGCTGTTCCCGGCCGAACAACGGCTACGCGAACTCGCCCGGACCATCCACCAACGCGTAGACAGGCGGCCGATCGTCTCGCCGCACGGGCATGTTCCGGCGCAGTGGCTCTCGGCCGACGAACCGTTCACCGATCCGGCTTCCCTGCTCGTCACCCCTGACCACTACGTGACTCGGCTCCTGCACGCGCACGGCGTGCCGCTGCGAGAACTCGGCCTCGGCCCCGACCCCGCACCACCGCGGGAGGTATGGCGAACTTTCTGCCGGCACTGGTGGGCCTTCCGCGGCACCTCCTCGCGAACGTGGCTGACGACCGAACTGGTCGACGCGCTCGGCATCGACCGACGACCCGACGCCGACTGCGCCGACGAGCTGTTCGACAAGATCTCGGCCCACCTGGCCGGATCCGAGCTTCGACCGCGCGCGCTCTACCACAGTTTCGGGATCGACGTGCTGGCTACGACCGACGATCCGGCCAGTGATCTGGGCGCGCACCGGACGTTGGCCGCGGACCCGTCCTGGTCCGGACGCGTAGTGCCGACCTTCCGCCCGGATCGATATCTCGACGTCGGATCGCCCGACTGGGCGACTCGGCTGGACGAGCTGGCCGGCGCCAGCGGCATGGAGATCGCCTCTTACCGGGCGCTGGTCGTCGCCCTGGAACAGCGTCGCAGCTATTTCGCCGACAACGGCGCGACCGCCACGGACTACGGCCCCATCGACGCCGGCAGCGAGCGCTTGAGCCCCGAGGTCGCCGAGGCTTTGTTCACGGCCGCGCGCACGGGGATCGCCGACGACGGAGACCTCGCGCGATTGCGGCGCGGCCTGCTGTTCGAGCACGCCCGGATGTCCAGCGAAGACGGCTTGGTGATGCAGCTGCACCCCGGCGTGCTGCGCAATCACCACCGTCCGACCTTCGAACGCTTCGGGCCGGACACCGGGCACGACATTCCGCTCGCGTCCGAATTCACCCTGGCCTTGCGCCCGATCCTCGACGCCTTCGGTACGAACCCACGGTTTCGGCTCGTGCTCTTCACGGTGGACGAAACCACCTTCAGCCGTGAACTAGCTCCGCTGGCCGGCTTCTATCCGAGCGTCTTTCTCGGACCGCCCTGGTGGTTCCTCGACACTCCGGACGGATTGCTGCGCTTTCGCCGGGCCGTCACCGACACGATCGGCTTTTACAAGACGTCCGGTTTCGTGGATGACACCCGGGCGTTCTGCTCCATTCCCGCGCGGCACGATGTCGCACGCCGCACGGACGCGCGGTACCTGGCCGAACTCGTCGATGCCGGTGAGCTGCCGCTGGACGAGGCGATGGACGTGGCCGAACACATCACGACCCAACTCCCGCTCGACGTGTTCCGGCTGACATGACGCGGCTTTCGCGCCACGGCCGGTCGGCTCGCCCGGTGCGTTACGTCCATCTCGGACTCGGCGCGTTCCATCGGGCTCACCAGGCCTGGTACACCGAACGAGCCGGCGACGACTGGGGAATCGCCGCATACACCGGTAGACGACCCGACGCGGCCCGCCGACTGGCCGACCAGGGGGGCCTGTACGCGCTGCTGACCCGCGACCCCGCCGGGGATCGGGCCGAAGTAATCTCGGCGATCAGTCGCGCGCACGACGGCGCGGACCCTCAGTGGATTCGCGACCTGCGTGACCCCGGCGTCACGGTGCTCACGTGCACGATCACCGAGAAGGGTCACCGTCTCGGCCTCGACGGACGCCTCGACGTCGACGACCCCGAGGTCGCCGCCGACGTCGAGACCCTTCGCGACGGCGTTGCTTCGACCGGCCCGCTGATTACGGCCCCTGGACGCATCGCGGCCGGTCTGCTGGCCCGGGTCGAGCGCGATGCCGGGCCGATCAGCGTGCTCAGCTGCGACAACCTCCAAGCGAACGGCAGCTCGCTGCGCAGCGCCGTTCTGGGGCTGTTGGATGTCGCCGCACCTCGGGCGGGCGCGCGAGTGGCCGAGCTGACCGCATTCGTCTCGACCGTGGTCGACCGGATCACCCCGGCGGCGCGAGCCGAGGATCGAGTCACAATCGAACAGCTACTCGATCTGCGCGACGACACTCCGGTGGTGACGGAGCCCTTTAGTGAGTGGGTGATCGAGGACGCGTTCGCAGCGTCGCATCCGCCGTGGGAGCGTTGGGGTGCCCGCGTGGTGCCGGAGGTCGCCGTTTACGAGCAACGCAAGCTGTGGTTGCTCAACTCGGCGCACTCGCTGCTGGCTTATGCCGGCTCGATCCGCGGCCATGTGACGGTCGCTGACGCGATCGCCGACGACGAACTGGCGGCGTTGGTCCGCTCCCTCTGGAGCGGGGCGGTCGCAGAGATCGACCTTCCGGGGACGGAGCTCGACGAGTACCAGGAGGCGTTGCTGATCCGCTTCGGGAACGGGCACATCGAGCACCGCTTGTCGCAGATCGCGACCGACGGTTCGCACAAGCTGCGCATGCGGGTCCCGCCGGTGCTGCGGCTGCGTCGTCAGCGCGGGCTGGCGGCCACCGACGGTCAGGTCGCGGTGCTGGCTTCGTGGCTCGCCCACCTGCGCGGACACGGCGCACCGGTCGCCGATCCCGCTGCCGAGCCGTGGCGCGGTGAACTCGTCGGGGCGATCCGCCCGGCCGCCGCTCGAATGATGCGTGAGCTGGCCCCGGATCTGGCCGAGGACGCCGAGTTGCTCACCGCCGTTGCCGACCGTTGTCGCGAATTCGAACAGGACGCCACCTAGCGTCGGCGGTTATCGGCTTGCCGGGGTCAACGGCTTGCCGGGATCA
>JAFAWL010000319.1 GCA_019241805.1 Actinomycetota bacterium | reverse complement strand
CGCCGCGCTCGCCTCGCTGATCCCGAGGTAGCGAATCTTGCCCGCCTGCACCAGCTCGCCGAGGGCGCCGAACGTCTCCTCGGTCGGCGTGTCCGGATCGACCCGGTGCTGGTAGTACAGATCGATGACATCGACGCCGAGGTTGCGCAGGGACCGATCAAGGGCGCGCCGGATGTATTCCGGGCGCCCGTTCGTAGCGCCGGTCCGCGTGCCGTCGTCTTGGACTTCGTTGCCGAACTTGGTGGCAATGACTACGCCGTCTCGACGTCCGGACAGCGCTCGGCCCAGCAGTCGCTCGTTGGTGAACGGCCCGTAAATGTCGGCCGTGTCGAAGAAGTCGACCCCAAGCTCCAGCGCTCGATGAATGGTGGCCGTCGACTCGTTGTCGTCAAAAGCACCGTAGAACGCGCTCATGCCCATGCAGCCGAGACCCTGAGCGGAGACGGTCAAGCCCTGGCGGCCCAGTACGCGTCGTTCCATGAACATACCCCTCGTTTCACTCGAACAATCAACCCAGCGGGTACTCAGCGATTAATGGTCAGCATCCCCGCCGGGGCGTACCGGTCCCCTGCCGCGACACCCCGTGGCGCGACGTCGTCGATCGAGGCGAGCTCGGCGGCCGTCAGCTGCACGTCGACTGCCGAGACGTTCTCTTCCAGATTGCCGATACGTCTGGTGCCAGGGATGGGCACTACATCGTCCCCTTGGGCCAGCACCCACGCGAGAGCGAGCTGGCTGGGCGTAACACCCTTGGCCCGGGCGATCTGGATCACTCGATCGAGCACGTCGAGGTTTCGCGCGAAGTTCTCGCCTTGGAAGCGCGGTGATGTTCGGCGGAAGTCGTCCGCGGCGAAGTCCTCCGTCGAACGAATCTTGCCGGTGAGGAAGCCCCGACCCAGCGGTGAGAAGGGAACGAAACCGATGCCGAGTTCGCGCACGGTCGCGAGTACACCGTTGTCCTCGACGTCGCGGGTGAATAGTGAGTATTCGCTCTGTAGGGCCGTGAGAGGATGCGTTGCGTGGGCGCGCCGGATCGTCTCGGCGCGCGCCTCACTGATGCCGACGTAGCGGATCTTGCCCACCTGCACGAGCTCGCCGAGGGCGCCGAAGGTCTCCTCGACCGGTGTGTCCGGATCCACGCGATGCTGATAGTAGAGATCGATTACGTCGATGCCGAGACGCTGCAGCGAGCCGTCGACCGCGCGACGCAAATACTCCGGGCGGCCGTTGACCCGGCCCGATCGTTGGCCCCCCGGCCCGATCTCATTGCCGAATTTGGTAGCGATGATCACCTCGTCACGACGGCCGGACAGCGCCCGCCCGAGCAGGCGTTCGTTCGTGTGCGGGCCGTACACGTCCGCCGTGTCGAAGAAGGTCACGCCGAGCTCGATCGCCCGATCGATCGTGGCGATCGACTCGTCGTCGTCGAACGGCCCGTAGTTGCTGCTCATCCCCATGCAGCCGAGTCCCTCGGCCGACACGGTCAGGCCTTGGCGGCCCAACGTGCGCTGTTTTATCGACGTCACCCCTCGAATCGCGATCAAACGTTCCGAATCGATCTAACACCGGGCTCAGTCGAGCTGGCTGAGCCGGACCGTCCGCTCGGCGTTGTCGACGTTGGTGTCGACGAGGCAGATCGACTGCCACGTACCGAGCGCCAGTTCGCCGTGCACAACCGGAACCACGAGCGACGGCGCGACGAACGCGGGCAACACGTGATCGCGACCGTGGCCGGCCGAACCGTGCCGGTGCCGCCACCGCGCGTCACGGGGAAGCAGCTGGTCGAGGGCCGAGAGCAGGTCGTCGTCACTGCCGGCACCGGTCTCGATGATCGCTACCCCGGCCGTCGCGTGCGGCACGAAAACGTTCAACAACCCGTCGCCACGCACGAAGCGCGCGCAGTGGGAGGTGAGGTCGTGAACGCCAGGCCGCCCGCCGGTTCGCACAGTGAAGGTCTCGGTACGCACGATTCCACGCTAATCCGGCTGTGGTGTCACGGCAGACTGAGATCGTGCCGGATGTGCTGGGCCGCGCCCAGCCGGGATCGGTCGCCGGCTATGACTACGCTCGCGTTCATGTCCCGCCCCGACGGCCGATCGGCCGACCAGCTGCGCCCAGTGACGATCACTCGTGAGTGGCAGAAGTATGCGGAGGGCTCGGCGCTCATCCAGTTCGGCGACACCAAGGTGCTTTGCGCCGCTTCGGTGGTTCAAGGGGTGCCGCGCTGGCGCAAGGGCAGCGGTCTGGGTTGGGTGACCGCGGAGTACTCGATGCTGCCGCGCGCCACCCTTACCCGAAACGACCGCGAGTCGGTCCGGGGTCGCATCGGCGGCCGGACCCATGAGATCTCGCGACTGATCGGGCGGTCGTTGCGAGCGGCGATCGATCTGTCCGCGCTCGGCGAGAACTCGATCTCGATCGATTGCGATGTGCTGCAGGCTGACGGCGGCACACGTACGGCGGCGATCACCGGCGCCTACGTCGCCCTGGCGGACGCGGTGGCCTGGCTCGATGCCAAGGGCGCGTTGGCCCAGAAGAAGCCGCTGGTCAATTCGGTCGCCGCGGTGTCGGTCGGGGTGATCGACGGCGAGCCGCGTTTGGACCTGATGTATCAGGAGGACGTTCGGGCCGAGACGGATATGAACGTCGTGGTCACCGGAACCGGTGAGTTCGTCGAGGTCCAGGGCACGGCCGAGGGCGCACCGTTCCGGCGTGACGAACTCGACGCCCTGCTCGATCTGGCCCTGGCCGGCTGCGGCGAGCTGACTCGCTTGCAGGAAGCCGCCCTGCTCAGATGACCCGACTGTTGTTGGCGACCCGCAACACGAAAAAGCTCGAGGAATTGCGTCGCATACTCGCGCCGGCGCTGCCTGAGCTCGAGGTCGTCGGGCTGGCCGAGGTGGCCGATTACCTCGAGTCGCCCGAGTCGGGGGCGACCTTCGCCGACAACGCGATCGTGAAGGCGCGCGAAGGGGCGCAACACTCGGGGTTGCTGACCGTCGCCGACGATTCAGGTCTCGCCGTCGATGCCCTGAACGGCATGCCCGGCGTGCTGTCGGCCCGTTGGGCCGGCCGGCACGGCGACGACGAGGCGAACCTGCGTCTCGTGTTGGCCCAGCTCAGCGACACCCCCGATGCCCGGCTCGGCGCCGCGTTTGTGTGCGCCGCCGCATTGGCCGATCCGGATGGGGGCACCCGAGTGGTCGAGGGCCGGATGAGCGGGCGCCTGATCCGCGAGAAGCGGGGCGAACACGGGTTCGGTTACGACCCGATCTTCGTCCCGGATGGGCACACCCGGACCAGTGCCGAGCTGCCACCGGCGGAGAAGGACTCCATCAGCCACCGCGGCAGAGCCCTGCAGGCGCTACTGCCGATGATTGTGGCCGCCGCGAATTCATAGCCGGAGTTCGGAGGTGTGCACGGCATGCAGCTGCACGGCATGCGGGACGAAGAGGCACTGAATCGCTTCGAGGTCTTCCTGTTCACGGCGGTGGCCACCGTGCTCGTCGTCCGGTCCGCGCTGGCCGTGACCGGATACCCGCAGGTCGGAGGCAACGGTCTGCATATTGCCCATGTGCTCTGGGGCGGCCTCTTGATGGCGGTGGCGATCGTCGTCGTGATGATCTTTCCGGGCAGCCGGGCGAGAATTCGAGCCGCGTTCGTCGGAGGGATCGGATTCGGGCTGTTCATCGACGAGGTGGGCAAATTCCTCACCAAGGACGTCGACTACTTCTTCAAGCCGGCGATCGCCATCATCTACGCAACCTTCGTCGGCTTCTACGTCATCGTGCGCGTACTGATCCGGCTGCGGCCGCTGACCGATCGACGACGGCTGGCGCTCGCCTCGGCCGCGCTGTCGGACCTCGCGCTCGGGCAGCTCGATCATGTGCAGCGTGATCACGCGCTGGCTCTGCTGCGAGGGATCGGCGACTCGGGCGACCACAAGGAGATGGCTGCGCTCGTAGGCCGAGCCTTGCACGCCGGAGTTCCCGCGCGACCGGGCCCGGAAGCATGGCTGACCCGCCAGCGTGACCGGGCCGAGACCACGCTCGAACGGTTGCTCTCGGCCTCGGTCGTCCGAGACCTCGTCCTCGTCCTGTGCATCATCGAGGCCGTCGACGTCGTGGTCAACGTCATCCTGTCCTTCAGCCGCCCCGGTCAGGCCACGCTGACCCGAACCTTCCTCGACACCGGCGTGCCCAGCGCGGTCAGCGGCGCTCTGATCGTCGCCGGCGCCGTGCTCGTGATCAGCCGCCGACGGCGGTGGGGCATCGAGCTGCTCGAGTGGGCCGTGCTCGTGGAATTGCTGTTCACCCAGGTTGTGGTGTTCAACCGCGCGGAGTGGCTCGGGCTGATCGGTTTCGCGATCGCGCTGATCGTGTTGGTCGTGCTCCGCCTGGCCCAGCGGGCGTTGGCCGGTGATCAGTCCGATGACGACGGCCACGGTGCCGCCTCGCAGCAGGGTGAGGAAGGCGAGGTGACGTCGAGCGCGCCGACTACCGTGGTCAGGACCGATCGTTAGCCGCCGGAGCAGAGGACCTCGATGCGCATCACCGGTTTAGGACACGCCAGCGTCCTGATCGAGACTTCGCACGGAACCGTGTTGACGGACCCGTGGGTCAACCCCGCCTACTTCGGGAGCTGGTTCCCGTTTCCTGACAACTCTCGGTTGGACTGGGAATCGATCGGGCGGGCCGACTACCTCTTCGTGAGTCATCTGCACCACGATCACTTCGATCCGGAGAATTTGCGTCGTTACGTCAACAAGAAGGCGACGGTGCTGTTGCCGGAATTTCCGACCGGCGAGCTCGAAGACGCACTACGCGACATCGGCTTCAGCTCGTTCGTCAAGCCGATCTCGGGCGAGGTCGTCGACGTCGACGGGCTGCAGGTGATGATCCAGTCGCTTACGTCGCCGACCGACGGTCCCATCGGTGACTCCTCCTTGTGGCTGCGGGATGCCGATTCGACCGTGCTCAATCAGAATGACGCACGCCCTTCGGAACTGTCGGCCTTCCTGGAGCTCGGGCCGGTCGACGCCTATCTGATCCAGTTCTCGGGGGCGATCTGGTTCCCGATGGTGTACGAGCTACCGAAGCGGGCCAAGCAGGCGCTCGGCGCGACCAAGCGGGGCCGACAGTTTGATCGCACGCTGCGCTATATCGAAGAGCTGGGCGCGAGCGTGGTATTTCCGACTGCCGGGCCGCCCTGCTTCCTCGACGAGGAACTCTGGGGTTTCAACGACATTTACGGCGACGAGTCGAATATTTTTCCTGACCAGACCGTTTATCTCGACTGGTTGAGCGAGCGGGGGCATCAGGAGGGCCGGCTGCTGCTACCCGGTTCGGTCGCCGATCTTTCCGATCCGCAGTTCTCGGTGCAGCACCCGATCAGCGACGCCGAGATCGAGAAACTCTTCGCCGACAAGGAGTCGTACCTACGGGACTACGCCGCGCGCCGGATGCCCGAGGTGGAGGCTGCCAAAGCGGCCTGGGCGCATCCCGAGATCGACGTTCTGGCTGAGATAACCGCATGGTTCGCGCCCCTACTGCAAGAAGCGGATCACATCGCTCACGGTGTCGACGGTGGTGTGCGTTTTACCGCGGAGGACGCCGAGCGCGGCGACATCGACTTCATCATTGATTTCGTGGCCCGCGAGGTCCGTCCGTACGCCGACGAGAAAGTGCGATACCGGTTCCGAACGCGCCGGTCGTATCTTGAACAGCTCGTGTACGAGCGTGAGATCGATTGGGTCAATTCGCTTTTTCTGTCGTGCCGGTTCTCTGCCCAACGCATCGGCCCGTACAACGAGTTCATCTACGTCTTCTTCAAGTGCCTGTCCGAAGAGCGGTTGAATTACGCGGAGGGCTGGTTCGCCGAGCAGAACGCCGCCGAGGCCGCCGAGACCGTCGTGCTGGCCGGCTGGCAGGTGCAGCGTCGGTGCCCGCACCTGAAGGCCGATCTGACGCGCTTCGGCGAGATCGACGGGGACGTGCTCACCTGTCAGATGCACGGCTGGAAGTGGCGGCTCACCGACGGAAAATGCCTGACCAGCGTGGGCCACGACCTGCGGGCACAGCGCGCCGAGTAAATCCGCCGGGCCGCCGCGGCGAGATCACCTTGTGGGGCCGGAGGGATTCGAACCCTCACTGGACGGCACCTAAAGCCGTTGCCTCTGCCGTTGGGCTACGGCCCCGAAGCGCGAAAGACTCAGACGCCGAGATCCCGTCGCAGCTTATCGACATGCCCGGTGGCTTTGACGTTGTAAAGCGCCTGCTCGATCTTGCCCTGTTCGTCGACGACGAAGGTTGAGCGGATCACGCCGTTGAGCTTCTTGCCGTACATCGTCTTCTCGCCATAGGCGCCGTACGCGTCTAGCACGTGGCGGTCGGGATCAGAAAGCAGCGGAAAGGTCAGCGACTGGGCGTCGCGAAACTTCGCCAGCTTGCCCGGCTGATCCGGCGAGATGCCGACGACGTCGAAACCGGCGTCGTTGAGGGTGCGCAGACTGTCGCGGAAGTCGCACGCCTGCTTCGTGCAACCGGGCGTTGAGGCGGCCGGGTAGAAGTAGACGACGAGTTTGCGGCCCCGGTAGTCGGACAGCGATACCGTCTTGCCGTCGGCGTCCGGCAGCGAAAACCCGGGAGCGTTGCTTCCGGGAGCGAGCCGGTTGGG
>JAFAWL010000014.1 GCA_019241805.1 Actinomycetota bacterium | reverse complement strand
TGTCGATCTACGAGACGTTGCCTGACCCCAACGTGCCTCGGCGGTGGGCTGGTACGGGGTTCTACAAGATGGTGGACGAGGTCGAGCTCGACTATTCGGTGTTGTCGGTGCCGAACAAGCTCGGCCCACCGAGGTTTGCGTTGGGCGCCTGGCAGAGCGAGCCGCAGCTGCGGCGCGCCGTCGAGCAGTACGACGGCTGGATCGCGTCTGGCGGCCCGGGCAGCCACTACGGCGGATGGCGAAAGATGATGACGGAGGCGATCAAGCGATATCGTGATTTGGGCGGCAAGCGGGCGATGGTCACGACGGTGGTTTGCGACCTGTCGATGCCCGAGGAAGAACTCGACGACTTCGGCAGCTTCCATCTCGTATGCGGTCCCAAGTCAGCCGCCGAGCGGCTGAACGCCATTGCCGAACTGGGGTTCGACGACGTCGTCCTCAGCTTCCGTGACGCCAGGACCGGCTCGGGCTACGGCGAAATGACTCGCGAGAAGCTCGACGAAGTTCGCTCGCTGATGCCGAAGGACACGCGCGACTACCGCGACGCCTGAGCCTCATGCTCCCATGATCGATCGGTCAGCGAACCTCGATCACGTCAAGGCCCGGATGGACTATCGCAAGCACCGGGCGTTCGCGATTGAGCACGACCACCGGTTCATGGTGAGCGACGGCGTCCCGCACTCGTCTGGGAATGCGCACCTCGTCGGCATCGATGGTGGCGATATTACGAAGCTACCTGAGCCGTACGCATCCGTACGGATCCGTACGCATCCGGACGCACCCGTACGGATCCGTACGGGCATCGGCGGCAAGCGCGCAGCGCCTCACAGCTCGAAGTCTGCGTCGAGGCAGTAGGTCTGCGGCCGATCGAAACCGTTGAAGGTCGAGGCGTAGCAGGTCGTGTAGGCACCGGCCGTATGAATGAAGACGCGGTCGCCGGGGACCAGGTCGGCCGACAAATCGACATCGAGGAGGAGCGTGTCCTGGCTGTCGCAGGTGGGCCCGGTGACATGCCATGATCGGGTGCCCGGTGACGACTTCGAGTCAGTCATCGGGAAGCGCAATGTGTTGCGGGTTTCGAGCGATTCCATCATTCCGTTGAACGCTCCGACGTCGAGATGCAGCCAGGAGGTTCCGGCGCGGACAGCCGTACCGATGACGGTTGCGACCATGATCCCGGCGTCGGCGACCAGCCCGCGACCGGGCTCGATCACGATTCGGTCGACCGGGTACGGCAGATCATCGGCCAGCGCCGTCCGGATCGCGTCGGCGATCGCGGCCAGGTGCGGCGTCTCGCCCTCATACCGGGCCGGGAAGCCGCCCCCGAGGTCGAGCATCGTGATGCGGATGCCCTCCCGTTCGAGACGGCGCATCAACGTCGCACTCTGGATGATCGCTACCGTCCACGAATACGGATCCATCATCTGCGATCCAACGTGGAAGCCGATGCCGCTGGGCACGAGTCCGAGCGAACGCGCGCGCACCATCAGCTCGACCGCTTCGTCCAGGTCGACACCGAACTTGCCCTCGCTCGGTACGACACTGTTGATGTCAAGGGTTCGCAGCCGGACGTATACCTGAGCGCCGGGCGCGTGGCACGCCAGCTTGTCGAGTTCAGCAAGACTGTCGAAGGCGAATGTACGCACGCCGGCCGCGTAGGCGCCGTCGATGTGCTCAGCGATCTTGACCGGATTGCTGAAGATGACGTCATCGACCGGAATCCCGGCGTGTAGCAGCGTGCGCAGCTCGGCGAGGCTGGCAATTTCGAACGTGGCCCCTGAGGCGACGACCTGCTGCAATACCCGCGGCTCGGGATTGCATTTCATGGCGTAGTGGATGAACACATTCGGCAACAGTTCGCGGAATTGCCGGATCTGCTCGTCGACCGCCGCAAGATCCATCACGAGGAACGGGGTCGCATGCTCGGCCGAGCGGGCCGCGGACAGCAGAGACGTAGTCGTGGGCCGCGTCTTCTCGCGTCCGGGCGTGGTCATGGGCGTGATCGTAATGAACGAGCTGATCACCGGCCGAACCCGTCCGCCGATCAGGCCGCTAGCCGGATCCGGGCGCAGGCGAGGTCGCCGGTCGGCGCACCCGGCTCCACCAGAGGGACAACGCCAATGCGATCGCGATCAACGTCCCTCCGATCGCGGCGAAGGTGTGCGCGACGTCGACGTGCTTGTGCGACACCGTGATGGTGCTGGGCAGATCCTTCAGCGCGCGATCGAGCTGGCCGGCGTCGACCGCCCGGTAGTAGCGGCCCCCGGTCGTGCCGGCGACCTGCTTCAGCGCGGCCTCATCGATTACCAAGGGGTTGACCGAGCCGTCGCGACCACCGCCGTAGCCGAAGCCACCGCCGCCACCACCACCACCGAAGCCACCGCCCACCTGCGACGGGTTGCAGACCATCGGCGTAGGTGTGGTCGTGCCGAAGCCGATCGTATAGACCCGGATGCGACGATCCGCCGCCTGCTGGGCGGCGGTCTGCGGCGACACGCCTTGCGTGTTCGCCCCGTCGGTGAGCACGACGATCGTCGCCGCCGCATAGCCGGACCCATTGGTCGCACTGGCCTTCGCCCCGGTCGGCGGGACGGTCGGGTCGATCGCCGCGATGGCGTCGATCGAGGTCAGGATCGCCTGCCCGATCGCCGTGCCTCGCGAGGTGGTGAGCGTCTTCATGGCGTCGAGCAGCTTGCTGCTGTCGGTGGTGGGCGGAACGATCTCGGCCGCGATCCCGGCGAAGGCGACCAGGCCCATCCGGGTGCCGTGCGGCTGCGCCTTGATGAATGCGGTCGCCGCCTTCTCCGCCGCGGTGATCCGGTTCGGCGTGACGTCGGTCGAGCACATCGACCCGGAGACGTCGAGCGCCAGAATGATCGTGGTCGAGTTCGTCGACACCGCCACCTTCGTCTGCGGTCGCGCCGCCCCGACGGCAAGCACGGCCAGGCCGAGTACGAGCAGCGCCGCCGGCACCCGTCGCGACCAGGCCGTGCGTCCGGGCACGGCACCGCGCACCAGCGCCACCGAGGTCACGCGAACCGCTGCGCGTCGGCGTCGACGCCGTGACCACCAAGCGATCGTCAGCACCAGCGGAATGGCCAGCAGCGCGAGAAGGGCCCACGGCCAGTCGAAGCTCATCAGATGATCCGTCCCGTTCGCAACACGGTCAGCACGGCGCCGATGGCCAGCAGCGCGATCGCGAACACCGTGAACGCGGCGGCGAGCGGCAACGGCTCGTTGTGCGTCGTCAACCGAAGGTTGATCGTCGAGGCGATGCCGTCGAGCTGGGCGGCATCCGACGCCGGGTGATACGACCCGCCGGTCGTCTTGGCGATGGCCGTCAGCGTGTCGGCATCGAGCGCGGTCTGCACCCGGTACCCGTCGACCTCGACCGTGGTGCCGTCGGCGGTGCCGACGCCGACCGTCTCGACGTGCACCCCGGCGTTCTGGGCGGCCGTGGCGGCTGCCGCGGTGGCGTCGGAGTTGCCGTTGTCGCCGCCGTCGGAGAACAG
>JAFAWL010000077.1 GCA_019241805.1 Actinomycetota bacterium | reverse complement strand
CCCGAGGTCCCGGATCGTGCCGCCCGTACTTTCGATTCACGGGCATTCGCCCGTCCCGCTGGTTACAGTGACACCGTGCCGGTGAGGCAAGGAGGACGGACATGCCCGGATCGGTGATCGTCAACGGAGCGCGGACCCCGATGGGGCGGCTGCTGGGTTCGCTCAAGGACCTGTCGGCCGCGGACCTCGGAGGCATCGCCATTCGCGCCGCACTGGAGCGGTCGGGCGTCGCTCCGGAGCAGGTGCAGTACGTGATCATGGGTCAGGTGCTGCTGGCCGGGGCGGGTCAGATGCCGGCCAGGCAGGCCGCGGTCAAGGCGGGCATCCCGCTGAACGTGCCGGCACTGACGGTGAGCAAGGTCTGTCTTTCGGGCCTCGACGCGATCGCCCTGGCCGACCAGTTGATCCAACTCGGGGAATTCGACATCGTCGTCGCCGGCGGTCAGGAGTCCATGACCAACGCGCCGCACCTGCTGCCCAAGTCGCGGGCCGGCTACAAGTACGGCTCACTCGAAGTGATCGACTCGATGGCTTACGACGGGCTGACCGACGCGTTCGACCACATCCCTATGGGGGAGTCCACCGATCGCGTCAGTGCCAAATTGAAGATCGGACGAAGCGAGCAGGACGAATTCGCGGCTCGCTCGCATCAGCGCGCCGCGCTGGCCACGAAGAACGGTGTGTTCGAGGACGAGATCACACCGGTGTCGATTCCCCAGCGCAAGGGCGAGCCGATCGAGTTCCGCGAGGACGAAGGCATCCGGCCCGACACCACCGTCGACGGGCTGGCCAAACTGCCGCCGGCCTTTGGTCGCGACGGCACGATCACGGCCGGAACCGCGTCCCAGATCTCCGACGGCGCGGCCGCGGTCGTGGTCATGAGCAAGGCGAAGGCGCAGGAACTCGGCCTGAGCTGGCTGGCCGAGATCGGCGCCCACGGCAACGTCGCCGGTCCCGACAACTCGTTGCACTCGCAGCCCGCGAACGCCATCAACCACGCGCTGACGAAGGCCGGCAAGAGCATGGCCGACCTCGACCTCATCGAGATCAACGAGGCATTCGCGGCAGTCGGCCTCCAGTCGATGAAGGACCTCGGGGTCGATCCGGAGATCGTGAACGTCAACGGGGGAGCGATTGCGCTCGGTCATCCGATCGGCATGTCGGGCGCGCGCATCGCGCTGACGCTCGCTCTGGAGTTGAAGCGCCGCGGCGGGGGCACCGGTGCGGCTGCGCTGTGCGGCGGCGGCGGCCAGGGCGAGGCTTTGCTGCTGCACGTGCCGAGCTGAGGTGTCCGACTCCGTCGGCCAGGATTCGCAGCGGGCCACCGGGTCCGACATCGATGCGCTGGTCGACGGCGTCCGGGCCCGCCGGCCGCGCGCGATCGCGCGAGTGATCAGCCTCGTCGAGAAGGACTCACCACTGCTGCGTGCGGTGACCGCGGCCCTGATGCCACACACCGGCCGGGCCCAGGTGCTCGGTCTGACCGGAGCGCCCGGGGTCGGCAAATCCACGTCGACATCCATGCTTATCGCCGCGCTTCGCGCTCAGGACAAGCGCGTCGCCGTGCTCGCGGTCGATCCGTCCTCACCGTTCTCGGGCGGCGCCCTGCTCGGCGATCGGGTGCGGATGCAGGAGCACGCGCTCGATCCGGAGGTGTACATCCGATCGATGGCCTCGCGCGGGCATCTCGGAGGGCTCTCGGCCGCGGTGCCGCAG
This sequence comes from Actinomycetota bacterium, assembly GCA_019241805.1. Lineage (GTDB taxonomy): Bacteria > Actinomycetota > Actinomycetes > Mycobacteriales > Jatrophihabitantaceae > JAFAWL01. Next base: position 7,372 of record JAFAWL010000077.1, on the reverse strand, counting down.
GCGCTGCGCGTGCTCGACGCATCCGGCTTCGACGTGGTGGTCGTCGAAACCGTAGGCGTCGGTCAGGCCGAGTTCGAGATCGCATCGCTGGCCGACACCACCTTGTTGCTTCTGGCCCCCGGACTCGGTGACGGCATCCAGGCGGCCAAGGCCGGCATTCTGGAGATCGCCGACGTGTTCGTCGTCAACAAGTCCGACCGCGACGGCGCCGAGCAGGTCGTGCGAGATCTGAAATACATGCTGTCGCTGGGAGGTCGCCATTCCGACCCGGGCGCTTGGCGGCCGGCGATCGTGAATACTGTGGCCACGCGCGGCGAGGGGGCCGCTGAGCTGATCACAGCGGTGGACAAGCACGCTGGCTGGCTGCGCCACAGCGGCACTCTCGAGCGGCGTCGGGAAGCACGGGCTGCGGCGGAGATCGAGGCAATCGCCCTCGGGCTCGTGCGCGGGCGCTTCGGTGACGTCCACGGATCCGGCGAGCTCATCAACTCAGCCCGCCGCGTCGTCGCTCGGGACACCGACCCGTACCGGGCTGCGGACGAATTAGTCGCCGCGATCGTGTAGTGATTATGGTTTTCATCTAGGATCAGCTTCGTGGGTGAGTATCGATGACCGGCGGCCCGACCCGGCGGCGCGAGACGAGGCAGGGCGAGGCGGTGCGGGACGCGTTGGCCCAGTCCGAGGGCTTCCGGAGTGCACAGGACGTCTACGCGGCGTTGCGGACCGAGGGCGAGAACGTCGGCCTGTCGACTGTGTATCGGCATCTGCAGGCATTGGCCGACGACGGTGACGTGGACGTGATCCACACGCCCGAGGGCGAGACGACCTATCGATATTGCGGTGACGCCGCGCGGCGGCATCATCACCACCTCGTCTGCCGCGTGTGCGGAAGGGCCGAGGAGATCGAAGGCCGCGCCGTCGAGCGTTGGGCGGTGAGCGTCGCCGACCAGCACGGGTACTCCGACGTCGATCACACGGTCGAGGTCTTCGGAACCTGCAGCGCCTGTCAGGGCTGACCCGCGGCGTCGGGCTGCGCTGGACACCGGCGCACTTGACTCCGATATTGGGAATGGTTTTCAATACCAGGTATGCGCCGGCTGCCATTGATCAGGTTGGCCGCGATCGCATTGGCCGGCCTGCTGATCGCCGGGGCCTGCTCGAGCGTTCGTTCATCAGCCGGTAAGGGCCGGTTGCGTGTCGTCGCGGCGGAGAACTTCTGGGGGGATGTCGTGGCCCAGATCGGCGGTGATCATGTGGCGGTGTCTTCCATCCTCAGTGACCCGAACGCCGACCCGCACGAGTATGAGAGCAGCGCCGCCAACGCCAAGGACGTCGCGCTGGCCGACGTCATCGTCATGAACGGCCTCGGCTATGACGATTTCATGAACAAGCTGCTCGAGGCCGGTGGGGGAGCCCGGCAACGCGTGGTCGAGGCGGCCCAGGTCATGGGCATCTCCGGCGCCGACGCCAACCCGCATGTTTGGTACGACATCGCCCGCGTGCCAGCGGTGGCCGACGCCATTGCCGCCGCGCTCGGTCGGGCTGATCAAAAGGACGCCGCTACGTTTCGCGCCAGAGCGCAGGGCTTTACCACCTCCCTGCTACCGATAACCGATGTCATCACCACTATCAAGGAGCGGTACGCCGGCGCCTCGGTCGCCTACACTGAGCGGGTGCCCGGCTATCTCGTCGACGCGGCGGGCCTTCGGCTCGGCACGCCGGCCTCGTTCGCGCGTTCGATCGAGGACGGCAACGATCCCAGTGCGGCCGACACCTCCGCGTTCGATTCGGCGATCACGTCCCGGTCGGTGCGTGTCCTGCTCTACAACGCCCAAGTCACCGACGCCCAGACCGAAAAGATCAAGTCTTTGGCGATGGGGAGCCGCGTGCCCGTCGTCGGCGTGACCGAGACTTTGCCGAACTCGGATAAGGACTTTCAGGACTGGCAACTGCGCCAGGCCCGAGAACTGCTCACCGCACTCGGTGGCACGACGTGAGCATCGATCCGATCGTACTTCGAGACGCCACCCTTTCGGTCGGTGGCCGCTCGCTATGGTCGCGCCTCTGTCTCGACATCGCCCCGGGCGAGTTCGTCGCGGTCCTGGGCCCGAACGGTGCCGGGAAGACCTCATTGCTGCGCGTTCTACTCGGTCTGCAGCGGCTGAGCGAGGGATCGGTGCTCGTGGCGGGGCAGGAGCCGCGTCGCGGAAGTCCCGCCGTCGGGTACGTCCCTCAACAGAAGGGCTTCGACGGCGACCTCGGCATACGTGGTCGAGATCTGGTTGCACTCGGTGCCGGCGGCCATCGCTACGGTCGACCCTGGGCTCGCGCGGCCGAACGGCAGCGGGTTGAGGCGGCAATCGAGGCAGTCGGTGCCGGGTCGTTCGCCGACAATCCGATCGGGCGACTGTCCGGTGGCGAGCAGCAGCGTCTGCGCATCGCGCAAGCCCTGTTGGGTGATCCGTCGGTGCTTCTGTGCGACGAGCCGTTGCTCTCGCTCGATCTGAATCATCAGCGCGGCGTCGTCGAGTTGATCGATCGACGCCGGCGCTCGGCCGACACTGCCGTCGTCTTCGTCACGCACGAGATCAACCCGGTGTTGCCTTTGGTAGATCGCGTGCTCTACCTCGTCGGGGGTCGGTGGGCGGTGGGCACGCCAGCCGAGGTGATGACCGGCGAGCGGCTTTCCGATCTCTACGGCACGGTCATCGACGTGCTGCGGGTACGCGACCGTGTGATCGTCGTCGGTGCGGCCGACTCGGCGACGTGCGAACCCGGTGGCGCCGACCACCTGCACGAGCACGCGCAGTCATGAACGACATCGGCATCTACCTCCAACTGCCGTTCGCGCAGCACGCGCTGATCGCCGCCACCCTGATCGCCGTCATCAGCGGCCTCGTCGGACCTTTCGTCGCCGCCCGCGACATGGCTTTCGCCGTGCACGGCACGGCCGAGCTGGCCTTCGCCGGCGCTGCGGCCGGACTGCTCGTGGCGGGCGACGCGGTCGCCGGTGCGCTCATCGGCTCACTCGTCGTCGCCACCGCGATCGGCGTGCTCGGCGACCGTCCGCGCGAACGCAACTCGGCGATCGGTGTGATCCTCGCAGTTGGTCTCGGCCTCGGTGTCCTGCTGCTGTCCTACTATCACGGCTTCGCGACGGCAGCGACGAACATCCTGTTCGGTCAGATCTTCGGGGTGAGCACCCGCGATGTGGTCGTGCTCAGTGTGATCGCTGCGCTGGTCGTGGTCGTCATGGCCGTGATCTTCCGGCCTCTGCTGTTCGCCTCTGTCGATCCCGAGGTTGCCCAAGCCCGAGGCGTACGTGTAGGTCTGCTCGGGTTCGTCTTCGTCTACGTGCTCGCGCTGACTGTGACCGAGGCCGCGCAGGTGGTCGGCACTCTGCTTGTGCTCAGCCTGGCCGTGACCCCTGCGGCTACAGCCAGGCAGTTGAGTGCCAACCCCCTGCGGGTGACCGCGATTGCGGTCGGGCTCGCGCTTCTCGCGGCCGACGGCGGACTGATCCTCAGTTTCGCTTTCGACAGCGTGAAGCCGACGGTGTTCGTCACCTTCATCAGTTTCGGTGGCTACGCCCTCGCGCGGGCCTACCGATGGTTGCGCCGCGACGGCCGGATCCTGCTGGCCTGACGCGCCCCCATGGTCGTTCGGTCAGTGCTCGGTCGCCGTCCGGAAGTTTTGGGCGACCGTCGCAACCGAGGCGGCCGGAATCGAGGGCGCGAGCATGACGAGGCCGACGCTGGAGTCGTCGACCCACGCGCATACCGACGTGCCGTCACCACCCATCGAGCCACACGACATAGCGCCGCCGAGGCTGCCCGAATCAACCGGGTGCACGTTCTGCGCGCCCGTACCGGCCATGCCGTCGGCGACCACGTCGTCGGCGCCGTTGGTCGCGACCCCGGCCCGGATCAGCGGAGCCTTGTTCAGATCGAAGGCCATGAGCACGACGCTCGGCTGGCCCGCGGGTGCCCCAGGAGCCGAATAGATCCCGACTTGGGCCTGGCTGGTCAGCTCGGTCTCGAAGGAATTGCCGGAGTTCGCCCCGGCGGTCTTCAGCATGCTTTCCAACTGAGCCACGGCGGCCCGGCTGGCGTCATCGGTCCGCGCGACGAAGCCACTGGCGTGACCGGGTACGGCCACCGTGTGGTGCGCTGAGGTTTGTCCGCCGAGGTATTTGATCGCGCCGAACGCGCCGCCGCCGATGACGACGATCGCGGCCGCCATGATCGCGGCCGTGCGCCGGGCCGTCGACCCGCCGGCACCGGGGCTGCGGGGCAGCCACTCGCCCCCGGCACCCCAACCGGCCCCGCCCGGCCCCGGCTGCGGTAGCCAGCCGGTCGAGGTGAAAGCGGCGGCGGCGGACGGGATGGCCGGTGGCGTCGAAGGACCCTTCCACACCGAGGCGTAGGGCGAGATCGAGGCGCCGGTAGTCGGCGTTGTGTGAGTCGACGAGCGTCCAGGTGCCCAGATCGAGGCGACATCCTCGGGGCTCGCGGATTTCAACGGGCCGGCCGATGCCGTGACCGGTCGTGCCTCGGCGCCGGCGATGCGGTGAGAGCCAGCGGCGGCGAGACCAGGGGCCGGCGCGGTGGTGACGATCTGGGCCGGCAAACCAGGCATCGGCTGGGCCGGGACGGCGGGAGTCATTGGGGCCGGGACGGCCGGAGTCATTGGGGCGGGGACGGCCGGAGTCATTGGGGCCGGGACGGCCGCGACCTGGAGGGCGAAGTCATGAGCGGGAACGGTTGCTGCAGCCTCGGCACGGTGTCGCTCGATCAGTTCGACCGCGCTGACAGAGCCATGGCCGTGCGCCATTGCTCGGTGGTCGCTCACGATGCCTCCGGGGTCGCTCGCCCGCTGTCCTTTACGTTTGCTTAACACTGCCAGACCTTGGAAGCGAAAGCAAACGAGGAATTCACATTGGACGATCGGCGCGACGTGACCTGGGTCCTACTAGGGGCGCGAGTGGCCGGAACCGGGGGCGGGCGCCGGGGCGCCGTGGGAGCCGGATCGGTCGGGCGGGGCGGTGAGATCGCTGTCGCGAACGCCGGTTTCCGGCGCCCCCGGCGCATCGCGACCCGACGCGGGCGCCTGAGCATCGCTGCCCGATCCGGGCGTTCCGCTGGACTGCTCAACCTCCAAAAGCGACGCCTCGTGCTGGGCCCGCTCGTAGGCCGCGCCGCCACCGCGGACGCCGAACAGCCGCTTCGATACGACCAGATACACCACGGCCGCGACGTTCACGACGAACGCGATCACGCGCAGGGCGGTGATCTTCTCGGTGAGCTCGTAGATCTCCAGCGGCAGGAAGATCGACGTCCCGACGACCGCGACGTACTCGCCCCATCGCCGCAGTGACCATAGGCCGATGCCCTCGAGGACCTGAAGGGCGCCGTAGCCGAGCAGCCCGACCGCGACGACGGTGAGCGTCGACTCGCGGGCGTTGAGCGCATTGTCGATCGCCCTGATCGTGCCGGAGTCGGAGACGTTGAAATTGATCTGCCTGAAGAACGGCTGGAGCGCGCTGAGGTCGCGATTGAACAACTGCTTGAGGCTGACCTGCGTGCTGCGGAAGCGCCACACGGCGATTCCGAGCAGGATGATGATGATGCCACGCACCCAGCGCTCGATCGCGAGCAACCGCAAGATGAACGCCGATCGCAATGCCTTGCCGCGCAACAACACCGGAGCGTCGGCGGCCGGCCCCGAATCCGACGGGGGACCGAGTACGTAGGCGCCGCAACGCAGGCAACGCCAGGCTTCACCCATCGGCGTGCTCGCTTCGAGCCGGACCCGAAACTGCGGCTCGTCCGCGGCATAGGTCAGGTGTCCCTTGCGCGAACAGGTCCGCAGGTCCCAGTCCATGGGTTAGCTCCTACCCGAAATCTCGCGACTGCGCCCGCCGATGGGGCTTCAGCGGTAGGCATCTAGTCCGGTCAGCTGGGCCCCGAGCACCAGAGTGTGCACCTCATGCGTGCCCTCATAGGTGAAGACGGTCTCGAGATTCACCGCGTGCCGCAGCACCGGGTATTCCGTGGTGATCCCGCTGCCGCCCAAGATCGAGCGGGCCTCCCGGCAGATCTCCAGCGCTGCCTTGACGTTGGCGAACTTGCCGAAGCTGACTTGGTGCGGACGAATCCGGCCGCTGTCTTTCAGTTGGCCCAGGCGGCGTGCAACCAGCTGGGACTGGCCGAGCGACACTGCTAGCTCGGCCAGCTTGCGTTGGGTCAGTTGAAAGCCCGCGATCGGGCGACCGAACTGCGTCCGGGTTCCGGCGTAGTCCAGCGTCGCTGCCAAGGCGTCGCGGGCCGCTCCTGTCACGCCCCAGACGATGCCGAACCGGGCCTCGGTCAGGCAGCTGAGCGCGGCCCGTAGTCCTTCGGCCGAGGGCAGCACCGCGTCGGACGGAAGACGCACGTCGTCGAAGCTGAGTTGGCTGGTCACCGACGCGCGCAGGGACAGCTTGTGATGCACATCGGTCGTGGTGAAGCCAGCAGTGCCGCGTTCGACGAGGAATCCCTGTACGCCGTCGTCGGTGCGCGCCCAGACGACGGCGACGTCGGCGACCGAGCCGTTGGTAATCCACATCTTGCTTCCGTGCAGGATCCAGTCCTCGCCGTCGCGGCGGGCGTAGGTGCGCATCGAGCCGGGATCGGACCCTGCGTCCGGTTCGGTGAGGCCGAAGCACCCGAGCGCCCGCCCCGCTGCCATCGGCGGCAGCCATCGCTGTCGTTGCTCCTCGCTGCCGAACGCGCGGATGGCGTACATCGCCAGCGATCCCTGCACGCTGACCAGCGAACGCAGACCCGAGTCGACGGCCTCGATCTCGGCACAGACGATCCCGTACTGGGTCGAGCTCGCGCCGGAGCAGCCGTAACCCTCCAGGTGCATGCCGAGGACGCCCAGCGCGCCGAACTCCTCGGCGAGCTCACGTGCCGGCAGTTCACCGGCCTCGAACCAGTCGCGGATGTTCGGGCGCAGTCGATCGTCGGCGAATTTTCGGACGGTGTCGCGCAGTAGCCGGTTTTCCTCCTCCAGGTCGGCATCGAGCTCGAGCAGATCGAGTCGATCGAGGGCGTCGGTCATGCAGCGCACGGTACGCCGGGGCGATTACTCTCCGACACGTGTCCAAACCGCTACCGTTCGACCCGATCGACCGGGCGTCGCTGCTCTGGCGTCGACACTGGCCCGACGAGCCCGAGGGCGTGTACTCCTCCATGCGGGCGGTTACCTCGATCATGCGAGCGCAGCAGATCCTGATCGCGAAGCTCGACGGACTGCTGCGGCCGTTCGGGATCACGTTCAGCCGGTTCGAGGCACTGGCGCTGCTGTCCTTCAGCCGTGATGGCGCTCT
>JAFAWL010000460.1 GCA_019241805.1 Actinomycetota bacterium | reverse complement strand
CGTCTGGAGGAAACGTTCGAGCTGGTCGTTGACCAGCTCGACAGGGCGGGGCTACGGGGTTTGCCCGCGGGGGTGGTGCTATGCGGCGGAACTGCTCAACTTGGAGGCATTCGACGACTCGCGGCCGAAGTGTTCCGTGCACCGGTGCGGATCGGTACGCCGACGGGGATCTATGGTTTGGCCGATCAGATCTCGACCCCCGCGTTCGCGACCAGTGTCGGGCTCTTGAAGTGGGGCCTGGACCAGGAGTTCGAACCGTCCGCCTCGCGCGGGATGCCGCTGTCCGGAATCGGGAACGCCGTCACGAATTGGCTACGCAATTTCTTGCCGTAACAAAGCTACTTGACCAAATGAGTAGAATGCGGGAGAAACGGTGTTGACAATGAACGGACACGTCAGCCTCGAAGGCGCCGCACGTATTGTTGTTCTCGGCGTTGGCGGGGGCGGAAGCAACGCGGTCAACCGCATGATTCAGGCGGGTGTACGCGGCGTGGATTTCGTTGCGATCAACACTGATATGCAAGCGTTGACGCGCTCGGAAGCTGGCAGCCGCATTCATATTGGGGAAAAGCTCACGCGCGGTCTTGGGGCAGGGGGAAATCCGAACGTCGGCGAGAAGTCGGCAGAGGAGAGCGCCGATCAGATCGCCGAAGTGCTGCGCGACGCCGACATGGTGTTCATCGCCGCGGGTATGGGTGGCGGCACGGGCACGGGCGCCGCGCCGGTGATCGCCCAGATTTCGAAGGACATGGGCATCCTCACGGTGGGCGTAGTGACGAAGCCGTTCACCTTCGAAGGTCGGCAGCGGGCCAAGAACGCAGAAGAGGGGATCGGCGTGCTGAAAGAGCGCGTCGACACGCTCATCACTATTCCGAACGACCGGCTCTTGGAGGTGATCGATCGGAAGACCACGCTGGAGCAGGCGTTCATGGAAGTGGACGACGTGCTGCGACAGGGTATTCAGGGCATCAGCGAGCTCATCACTGAGCCAGGATTGGTGAACCTCGACTTCGCGGACGTGAAGTCGATCATGTCTGATTCGGGCGGGGCCTTGATGGCCATCGGCCGCGGCACGGGCGAGACGCGCGCGTCTGATGCGGCGCGCATGGCGATCTCGTCGCCGCTGCTCGACATCTCGATGGACGGCGCCAAGGGCGTGCTGCTCAACATCACTGGCGGTAACGACCTCGCGTTGACGGAGATCAACGAGGCGGCGGAAGTGATCGCACAGGCGGCGGACCCCGAGGCCAACATCATCTTCGGCGCGGTGATCGATCCGAAGCTCGACAACGAGGTCAAGATCACCGTGATCGCTACGGGCTTTGACGTGGCGCAGCGGGTCCAGGGCAGAACGCTGCCGACGTTCCGTCGGCGGCCGGCGTATGGCGCCTCCGGCTCTGGCGGGTCCGCGCCACCTGTGCCGCAAGAGCCGGCTGACGAGCCGCCCGCACAGCAGGCGAGCGGTCGTGATCGTGGACTACCCGTGGAGGAGCGCGACCGCGACCGTCCCCCAGAGCGGGAGCAGGGGCCGATCCGCGTGGGCTCGATCGGCTCGAGCCTACCAGAGCCCGTTTTCGGCGACGAGGACGATCTGGACATCCCCCCGTTCCTGAGAGGCCGCCGCCGTCAATAAGCGCGCGTCTCTGCCGCAGGGCATCGGTTAGACTGCCAGCGGTCTATGGGGCGGATTCGGAGTGCGGATGTCGAGCTTCAGCGCAAGCGGCTGGCGCGAGAAGTGGGGACCATCCGCAAGGATTGGGGTGGGCGGTTGCCCATTGCGCTGTGCTACCCGAACTCCTACGCCGTCGGCATGTGCAATCTCGGATTCCAGGCCGTCTACCGGTTGTTCAGCGATGCCAAGGAGTTCGTCTGCGAGCGCGTCTTCGCCGAGCCCGTGCTGGTCGGCAGCCGCTCCGCGGGTCGCGGCGACTGGACCGGCGACGAGTCGTACCGCGTGGAGCAGCGCCTCAGCGCTACGGGCGAGCCACTGTCCGTCGAGTCCCAACGACCGCTGACTGACTTCGCGGTCGTCGCTTTCAGCCTGTCCTTCGAGCTCGACTACTTCAACATCGGCGACGTCTTGCGTCGCGCCGGGATCGCGCCGCTCTCGACCGACCGCGGCGTCACCGACCCGATCGTCATCGCCGGCGGGCCGGCCGTCTCGGGCAACCCGGAGCCCATCGCGCCGATGCTCGACGCGGTGATCGTCGGTGAAGTCGAGCCCGTGCTGGAGAGCCTGAAAGAGGTCTTCCTCGGCGGCGGCACGCGCGACGAGCAGATCGAGCGACTTGCCCGCCTGCCAGGCGTCTACGTGCCCGCGCTGTACGAGATCGGCTACGCCGCCAACGGCACGATCGACCGCGTCACACCCAGGGCCGACGACCTGGCCTTGCCGGTC
>JAFAWL010000408.1 GCA_019241805.1 Actinomycetota bacterium | reverse complement strand
TTCTGTTGATTGCCACCGGTGAGCGAGATGAAGAAATTCGGGATGACCGCCACCAGGCCGAGATAGAGGGCGCCGGGCAACGTGATGCGCGACAGAACGAACTGCAAGTATTCAGCCGTCGGCCGGCCCGGGCGGATGCCCGGGATGAAACCGCCGTACTTCTTCATGTCGTCAGCCCGTTCTTCCGGGTTGAACGTGATGCTGACGTAGAAGTACGTAAAGAAGATGATCAGCGCTAGATAGACGACGATGTAGAACCAGGACCGCTGATTGATCAGGTAGTTGTTCACCCAGCGCTGGAAACCCGAAGTCGAGTTCGAGGTCAGTTGACTGATCAGCTGCGGGATATAGAGCAGGGACGACGCAAAGATCACGGGGATGACGCCGGCCTGGTTCACCTTGAGGGGCAGGTAGGTCGAGGTACCGCCGTACTGCCTTCGGCCGATCATTCGCTTCGCGTACTGCACCGGAATACGTCGCTGGCCCTGCTCGATGAATACGACCGCCCCGATGATCGCCAGACCCAAAGCCAGAATCAGGGTGAAGATGAAGCCGCCGGCGTTCTGCAGGATCGTCTGGCCCTCGTTCGGAATCCGGGCCGCGATCGAGGTGAACATCAGCACGCTCATGCCGTTGCCCACGCCTCGGTCGGTGATCAACTCGCCCAGCCACATGATCACGGCCGTACCGGCCATCATCGTGATGACCATCGTGCCGAGGTGGAACATGTCGCCGTGGTAGAGGATCGAGGAACTGCAACCGGAGAACAGCTGCCCCGACTTCGCCAGCGCGACGAAGCCGGTGGCCTGCAGGATAGCCAGGCCGACGGTGAGGTAGCGGCTGTACTGGGTCAGTTTCTGTTGGCCGGCCTGGCCTTCCTTCTTCAACTGATCGAAGCGAGGGATGACCACGACGAGTAGCTGGATGATGATGCTCGCGGTGATGTAGGGCATGATGCCCAGCGCGAACACCGACAGCCGCAGCAATGCCCCGCCGGAGAACAGGTTGATCAACGCGTAGACGTTCTTGGACGCGCCGTTGTCGGCCTGGTTGATACACGTGTTGATACCGGCGGTGTTCGTGTTCGGTGTGGGCACGGAAGCGCCCAGCCGATACAGAATGATCATCGCCAGCGTGAACAGCAGCTTCTTGCGCAGGTCCGGCGTACGAAACGCCGACGCAAAGGCGCTGAGCACGGGTCCTCCTGCGCAGATTCTGAGTGATATGTGCGATTCGCGCCCGTCCGGGCGGACGGGCGGCGAGACGTGCCGTTCAGGCTAACAGCTGCTGGGAAGCTCCAGGTTTACTGCGGGTGCAGGGCACTGGAGCAGCCCGATGGATGATGTATGACGTGCACAGGGGCCGGCCGAACGGCCCGACCCCTGTTCCGTCGCTCATCCTCGACACCCGCGCGCGCCGTCGACCCTCGAGTGCCTCAGCGCTCGGTGGCCGACCCGCCCGCGGCCTCGATCTTCTCCCGAGCCGTCGCCGAGAAGGCGTCGGCGGTCAGGTCGAGCTTCACCCCGCCCAGCTCGCCGTTGCCCAGTACCTTGACCGGCAGATCCTTGCGGACGGCACCGGCCGCGACGAGCTCGTCGACACCGACCGAGCCGCCCTGCGGGAACAGGTCGGCCAGCCGCGAGAGGTTCACGACCTGGAATTCGACCCGGTTGCGGTTCTTGAAGCCCTTCAGCTTCGGCAGCCGCATGTGGATCGGCATCTGGCCGCCCTCGAAGCCGGCCGGCACCTGGTAGCGAGCCTTGGTGCCCTTGGTGCCACGACCGGCGGTCTTGCCCTTGGACGCCTCACCACGACCCACTCGGGTCTTCTTGGTGTGCGCCCCCGGGGCCGGGCGCAGGTGGTGGACCTTCAGCGGTCCCTTGGCGTCACTCATGGTTAGTCGACCTCCTCGACCGTCACCAGATGGGTGACGGTGTGGATCATCCCGCGAATCTCGGGACGATCCTCCTTGACGACCACGTCGTGCAGCCGTTTGAGGCCGAGCGAGCGCAGCGTCTCACGCTGGTTCTGCTTGTTCCCGATGCCTGATCGCACCTGGGTGATTTTCAACTGCGACATGACTCAGACTCCCTGGCCGGCCCGTGCACGCAGCAGACCCGCCGGGGCCACATCCTCCAACGGCAGACCGCGGCGAGCCGCGACCTCCTCCGGGCGCACGAGCTGCTTCAACGCGGCCACGGTGGCGTGGACGATGTTGATCGGGTTGTCGGAGCCGAGCGACTTCGACAACACGTCGTGGATGCCGGCGCACTCGAGGACGGCTCGCACCGGACCGCCGGCGATGACGCCGGTACCGGGGCTCGCCGGCTTCAGCAGCACCACGCCGGCAGCCGCCTCGCCCTGCACCGGGTGGGGAATGGTCTGCTGCACGCGCGGCACGCGGAAGAACGCCTTCTTCGCCTCTTCGACGCCCTTGGCGATCGCGGCCGGGACCTCCTTGGCCTTGCCGTACCCGACGCCGACCGTGCCGTCGCCGTCGCCGACGACGACCAGCGCGGTGAAGCTGAACCGCCGTCCGCCCTTGACGACCTTGGCGACGCGGTTGATCGTCACGACCCGTTCGAGGTGGGGGCTCTTCTCCGGAGCGGAGTCGCGTCCGCGACCACCGTCGCGCCGGTCACGACGCTCGCCGCGCTGGCCGCCGCCCTCGCTGCCGCCAGTACGGGCTCCGCGCTGCGGACCGGGCATCAGATCGTCTCCTTCGACATCGTTTGCATATCAGTGCCTCTCAAAATTCCAGGCCGGCGTCGCGCGCCGCGTCCGCGAACGCCGCGATGCGACCGCTGTAGCTGTTGCCACCGCGGTCGAACACGACCTTGGAGATGCCGGCGGCCTTGGCCGAGTCGGCCAAGGCCGAACCCGCCTGCTTGGCCTGCGCGGTCTTGTCGCCGTCGTTTAGCTTGAACGTCGACGACGAGGCCAGCGTGGTGCCGGTGCGGTCGTCGACGATCTGCGCGTACAGGTGACGCGCCGACCGGGTGACGACCAGGCGCGGCCGCTCGGCCGTGCCCACGACGTTCTTGCGCAACCGGAAGTGCCGGCGCGCTTTGGCGACCCGACGGGTGGCCGACACACCGGCCGACCGCCGCGCCCGCTTGGCGATGCTCGATGCAGACATTTACTTCTTCCCTGCCTTACCGGCCTTGCGGCGAATGACCTCGCCCTGGTACCGCACACCCTTGCCCTTGTACGGGTCGGGCCTGCGCAGCTTGCGGATCTTGGCCGCAACCTCGCCGACCTGCTGCTTGTCGATGCCCTCGACCACGAACCGGGTCGGTGCCTCGACGCGAAATGTGATGCCGTCCGGGGCGGTGACGAGCACCGGGTGCGAGAAGCCGAGCGCGAATTCGAGGTCCGAGCCACGGGCCTGCACCCGGTATCCGGTGCCGACGATCTCCAGCGTCTTGGCGTAGCCGGAGGTCACGCCGGTGACCATGTTCGCGATCAGGGTGCGAGAAAGTCCGTGCAGGGACTTCGACAACCGCTCGTCATCCGGTCGCGAAACCTGCAGGCTGCCGTCGTCGCCCTTGCTGACCTCGATCGGCTCCGCGACCTGATGCGAGAGCGTGCCCTTGGGGCCCTTGATCGTGACGGCCCGGCCGTCGATGGTCACCTCGACGCCGCTCGGGACGGCGACCGGAAGTCTTCCGATTCTGCTCATGTCGATCCCTACCAGACGTAGGCGAGGACTTCCCCGCCTACTCCACGCTTGGCCGCCTGCCTGTCCGTCAGCAACCCGGCCGACGTCGAGATGATCGCCGTGCCCAGTCCGCCGAGCACGCGGGGCATGCCGTTGGCCTTGGCGTAGACGCGCAAGCCCGGCTTGGACACCCGACGCACGCCGGCGATGCTGCGCTCGCGGTTCGGGCCGTACTTCAGATCGAGCGTCAACACCCGGCCGGGCTGCCCCTCGGGGGCGTCGACCGTGCGGAAGCCGGCGATGTAGCCCTCCTGCTTGAGGATCTCAGCGATATGCCCCTTCAGCTTGCTGTGGGGCATGACCACCGTCTCCTGGAAAGCGGAGTTGGCGTTACGCAGACGGGTCAACATGTCTGCGATCGGGTCAGTCATGGTCAT
>JAFAWL010000403.1 GCA_019241805.1 Actinomycetota bacterium | reverse complement strand
TTGCCATAAAGGCGCCGGCCGACCTCGAGGCGGCCGCCGCCTTGATCGAGGCCGACGACGCCGCCGGCGAGATCGCGACTCCGGCGCGGTGACGCGGTCGACGTATGGGCGTGGCGGATCCACCGTGCGGCTCGGGCCGGATCGGCCAGGTGCGACGATCTGTGTCGAACGCAGTACGCGCGCCGGCCGGTAGGGCCGGTCCGAGACCTGACAGGCGAAGGGAACCGAAGCGCTGATGTCGATTCGACAACCGGCTACGCCGAGTCGTAGCACTCGCCTGCTCGGCTTGGGCCACTACCGGCCCGAGACGGTGGTGACGAACGAAGACTTGATCGCTCGGGGCGTCGACACCAACGACGAGTGGATACGAACCCGCGTCGGGATCACCGAACGCCGCTTCGCCGCCGAAGGCGAAACGATCGTCGACATGGCTCAGGCGGCGGCGCAGAACGCGTTGGATGCCAGCGAGCTCACCACGGCCGATATCGACCTGGTGTTGGTGGCGACCTGCACCATGCCGACGCCCGTACCGGCTGCGGCGCCGCAGTTGGCCTGGCGGCTGGGCATCGACGCACCGGGAGCGTTCGACATCAATTCCGGATGTTCGGGATTCATGTACGCATTGAGCACGGCGTCGGCTCTCGTACAGAACGGGTCGGCCCGCAACGCGCTCGTCGTCGCCTCGGAGCGCTTTTCCGGCTGGCTCGACTTCCAGGATCGCTCGACGTGCATCATCCTCGGCGACGGCGCGGGGGCCGCGGTCGTCGGCCCGTCCGATGACGTCGCGATGGGCCCGATCGTTTGGGGCAGCGACGGCGAACAGTTCGACGCCGTCGCCATCGACGAGCAGACGAATCACTTCCGTCAGGAAGGACAGGCCGTCTACCGCTGGGCGACCTCGCGGATGGCGCCGGTCGCGCTAGAAGCCTGCGAGCGGGCCGGCGTGAAACCGGACGAGTTGGCGGCGTTCGTGCCGCATCAGGCCAACCTGCGGATCATCGAAGCGATCGCGAAGCGTCTCGGCGCCGCTCACGCGGTGATCGCACGAGACATCGTGACCTCCGGCAACACCTCGGCGGCCACGATTCCGCTTGCTCTGTCACGGCTGGTCGAGGCCGGCGAGATCCCTTCGGGCTCGCCGGTCCTCCTGCTCGGCTTCGGCTCCGGTCTCGCCTATGCCGGGCAGGTCGTACTCACTCCGTAGTCGACGTACACAATCGACGCGCTGCCAGCCGGCCCCGCGCTGTCGTACCACCAACAGGAAGGAACACTGACGTGGCTGCAAGTGCTGAGGAGATCCGCGCCGGGCTGGCCGAGATCCTCAACGACGTCGCGGACGTCAATACCGAGGACGTGAGTGACGAGAAGTCGTTCACCGACGACCTGGACGTCGACTCGTTGTCGATGGTCGAGGTGGCCATGGCGGCCGAGGACAAGTTCGGGGTAAAGATCCCCGATGACGAATTGCCCAAGCTCAAGACCGTGGGCGACGCCGTCACCTATATCCAGACCCACTGACCCGGATCCGGATCGCGACCGGACCCACTGACCTCACCCAGCACCAGTCAGTACCGCACCAGTCAGTACCGCACCAGGAGGAAGCTCGTCGTGGCCAGCAGCAGCGAAGACATCGTCGTCACCGGACTCGGGGCAACGACGCCGCTCGGCGGTGACGTCGCGACGTTCTGGGCCGGCCTACTCGAAGGCCGGTCCGGCGTCGCGCCGCTGACCGAGGAATGGGCGGCGGGCCTCAAGGTGCGCATCGCAGCGCGGATGACCGTCGATCCGGGGGAGGTAATACCGCGGGTCAAGGCCCGCCGCCTGGACCGAGCCCAGCAGGCCGCCGTGGTCGCCGCGGCCGAGGCTTGGGCTGATGCGGGATTCGAGGGCCGCTCCGACGAGGTGGGCCTCGATCCCGAACGAGTGGCCGTAGTCATCGGCACCGGCATCGGTGGCGTGACCAGCCTGATCGATCAACACGACATCATGCTCGACAAGGGTCCCGGTCGAGTCTCTCCGCTGCTGATTCCGATGGACATGCCGAACGGCCCGGCCGCGCACGTCGGTTTGGCCGTCGGCGCCCGCTCGGGGGTGTTCACCCCGGTCAGTGCGTGTGCGTCGGGCGCGGAGGCGATCGCCTACGGCCTGGACCTGATCCAGGTCGGGCGCGCCGACGTCGTGGTCGTCGGAGGCACCGAGGCGTGCATCCATCCGCTGACGATCTCCGGCTTCGCCCAGATGCAGGCCATGAGCACGCGCAACGACGAACCCGGTCGGGCCTCTCGCCCATTCGACAAGGGCCGCGACGGATTCGTGCTGGGTGAGGGCGCCGGCGTTCTGGTACTCGAGCGCCGATCGGACGCAGAAGCGCGGGGCCGCACGCCGTACGCGGTGCTCGGCGGCGCCGGCGTCACCGCCGACTCGTACGACATCGTGCTGCCCGACCCGGACGGCAACGGCCAGCGCCGAGCGGCGCGGCTCGCGGTCGAACGCTCCGGTGCCAGCTACACCGACGTCGTGCACGTCAACGCGCACGCGACGTCGACCCCGGCCGGCGACACTGCCGAGGCCAAATGGATCGCCGCGATGTTCGGAGAACAGACCGTGGTGACCGCCACCAAGTCGATGACCGGCCATCTCCTCGGCGCGGCCGGCGCGATCGAGGCGATCGCGACGATCAAGTCCGTCCAGACGGACACGATCCCTCCGACGATCAACCTGGACGACCGCGACGACGAGATCACGGTCGATATCCCCACCCAGTCGCGTTCAATGACGGTGGATACAGCGCTCAACGATTCGTTCGGCTTCGGCGGGCACAACGTGTCCCTGCTGTTCCGCAAGGCCTGACGCCCAGGCCGCTGCTCAGGGGTGGCGAGATTCGGAACTCGTCGGGGCACGGCACAGCCCTCCGCATCGACGTAGTCCTCTAGGCGGCCTCTCTCTCGGAGCCAGCCGAGCCGGCCACCACACGGGCAGAGGGAATAGAGCGCCGGCCGGCTTTCATCGGACCGGTCACATTCGGGTGCCGTGGAGTGAGCACGGGCGGCAAGATCGTCCCGGCGACATGATCGCCTGCGGCCAGCTCCTGCCGGCCGGCCAGAACGAGCTCGTACCGGAGGTGGCTGTGAGCGACGTCGACGAGGAGCAACTCTGGGCGGCGGTGGCGGAGCCCAGCCGTCGCCGGGTCCTCGACGTGCTCGTGGCGTACGGCCAGGCCACCCCGACGGCGATCGCCCGCGAGCTACCCGTCACCCGCCAGGCGGTCTCCAAACATCTGGACGTCCTGCTGCAGGTCGGGATGGTGACGCAGCGGCGCGAGGGCCGTGAGGTGCGCTACGCGGTCGATCCACAACGCCTAGCTGTAGCCGCACAAGCCATGGCGGCGGCGGCCGACCGATGGAGCGCCCGACTGCGCACGATCAGGCGGCCGGCCGACCCCGACGGGCGGCGCGACAGCAGCTGAGCGACACTCAGCCGACTCAGCCCACCTGCTCCACTCAGCCCACCCGCTCCACTCAGCCCACC
Source organism: Actinomycetota bacterium (assembly GCA_019241805.1). Classification (GTDB taxonomy): domain Bacteria; phylum Actinomycetota; class Actinomycetes; order Mycobacteriales; family Jatrophihabitantaceae; genus JAFAWL01. The sequence continues at coordinate 30,504 of JAFAWL010000403.1, read as the reverse complement.
CGCTCCACTCAGCCCACCTGATGCAGCAGTGTCACCGGCGCGCCGTCCCCCGCGTGCCGGTAGGGCTCCAGCTCCTGGTCCCATGCCGTCCCGAGCAGCTCGTGCAATCCGTGCGCGAACTGTTCGGCCGAGGTGCATCGAGCCAGCAGGCCGCGGATGCGTTCTTCGCCGACGACGACATCGCCGTTGGCCGCGATCATGCTGCGATGGAATCCACGGCCGGGCACGTACGCCAGCCGCTCGCCGTCGGTCGACGAGCTGGCCTCTTCGGTGACCTCGAAGACCAGCATCGGCCAAGCACGCAGGGACGCGGCCAGCCGGGCCGCGGTACCGGCGCTGCCGATCCAGGTCGCCTCGGACCGTAGGTGCGCCGGAGCCACCGAGGCCGCCGTCCAGGTCAGCCGGGCCGGCCGACCGAGCACGCCCGCCAACGCCCATTCGACATGCGGCGCGATCGCGGACGGGCAGCAGTGAATGAACACCACGCCCCGGGTGCTCGGCACAGCGCGCTCACTGTGGGCACTCGTCATCACACACCTCCATCGGTTCGGCGCAACGCCTTCCCCGACGTTCCGTAAGCCCGATGTGATGCGTGCGTGATTATTGTGACCCATGAGGCCGCCGCGGCGCTAGTCGGGGGATTCATCGCGCTCCTCGGGTCCACGTCCACTCGCGACAAGCGCGACCAGGTCGGCGTAAACGTCTGTCGCGTCCCGGTCGGCGTCGAGCGGGACGGCACGCGGCCGGAGGGCCAGTAGTCGAAGCAACCGATCGTGCATCTCATCCAATGCCGATGCGTGCGCCGCCCCGCCCGGCACGGTGCCCGCGCCGGGCGCCTGATGCCGGCGCAGATAGCGTCGATTGGCGACCGCACGCGGCGCGAGCAACACGATCTCGTAAAACGTAGCCCCGACCTCGACCGCGAGGGCCTCCAGCTGCTCGGCGAGCTCTGGTCGGCCGAGGTACTGCGGCACGAGCACGTCCCCGCCGGCCGCCAGTTGCACGCGAGCCATCGCTAAGGCCATCGATCGCGCGGCCAGGCCGGCGGCCGTCGGCTGCTCGACCCAGGCGCCGAGCAGGCCGCGCACGACGTCGATGTCGAGGCAGAGACTGAGCGGATGCGCGTCGACGTATCGGCGGGCCAGCGTGGTCTTGCCGACGCCGGGCGGCCCGTTGAGCAGGGCCAGGAAGGGCATGCGGATCGACGGCTCGAGAAGGCTAGGCTAGAGGACGACCACCGATCGCAGGACGTCGCCGCCGGCCATGGCGGCGAAGGCGGCTTCGACCTCGTCCAGGGCGATGGTCTCGCTGACGAATGCCTCGAGGGGCAGCCGGCCCTGCAGGTGTAGGTCGATCAGCATCGGGAAGTCGCGAGTGGGCAGGCAGTCGCCGTACCAGGACGACTTCAACGCGCCCCCTCGGCCGAACACGTCCAGCAGCGGCAGGTCGATGCGCATCGCGGGCGTGGGGACGCCGACGAGCACGACCGTGCCGGCCAGATCGCGCGCGTAGAACGCCTGCTCGTAGGTCTCCGGCCGGCCGACCGCGTCGATGACGACGTCGGCGCCGAAGCCGCCGGTCAGGGCACGGATCGCTTCGACTGCGTCTGCGGTGCGCGAGTTCACGGTGTCGGTCGCGCCGAGCGCGGCGGCCGTGGCCAGCTTGCGGTCGTCGATGTCCACGGCCACGATCCGGGCCGCACCGGCCAGCTTCGCGCCCACGACGGCGGCGCTGCCGACACCGCCGCAACCGATGACCGCCACCGTGTCGCCCCGGCTGACGTTGCCGGTGTTAAGCGCCGCGCCGAGTCCGGCCATGACGCCGCAACCGAGCAGGCCCGCGACCTCCGGACGCACCATCGGATCGACCTTCGTGCACTGCCCGGCGTGCACGAGGGTCTTCTCGGCGAACGCTCCGATGCCCAGCGCGGGTGAAAGCACACTGCCGTCGGCGAGCGTCATCTTCTGGGCGGCGTTGTGGCTGTTGAAGCAATACCACGGGCGACCGCGCCGGCACGCTCGACAGTTGCCGCAGACCGCTCGCCAGTTGAGGACGACCAAATCCCCGGGCGCGATATCGCCGACGCCGTCGCCGACGGTCTCCACCGTGCCCGCCGCCTCGTGCCCGAGCAGGAACGGGAAGTCGTCGTTGATGCCGCCCTCGCGATAGTGCAGATCGGTGTGGCAGACCCCGCAGGCTTTCACCGCCACGAGCGCCTCACCGGGGCCGGGATCCGGAACGATGATCGTTTGCATCGTCACCGGCTCACCCTTGGCCAGGCTGACGACGCCGCGGACCTCGTGACTCATGCGCTGTCCCCTTGTTCTCGTTCGAAATCGATCCCCCGGGAGCGCTGCGAGAATATCGGCCCGCCTGGCAGCATCGCCCCCATGCAGCCTCCGGCGACGCCCTATCTGGTTATCGACGCTGCTGTCATGGACGCGAATCTGCGGCGGATGCAGGCGTTCGTCGACGAGAGCGGCATCGCGCTCCGGCCCCACGCCAAGACCCACAAGCTGGTTGAGGTCGCCCGCCACCAGCTCGAACTCGGCGCGCGTGGCCTCACCGTCGCCACTATCGGCGAGGCCGAGGTGTTCGCCGCGGCCGGAGTCCGGGATATCTTCATCGGCAATCCGGTGGTCACCTCCACGCCCGACCGACTGCGGGCCTTGACGGAGTCCGTGCGGCTCACCGTCGCGCTCGATTCGGTCGAGGGTGCGCGTCGCCTGAGCGGCATCGACGGCCTGCATGCGCTGGTAGAGATCGACTGCGGCCTCGGCCGGACCGGCGTCGAACCCGCGGGCGCCGCATCGATCGCCCGGGCGGCGAGTGACTGCGGTCTGCTGGTGAACGGCGTTTTCACCTTTCCCGGCCAGTCCTACTCCCCCGGGGCGGGACCGGGCGCCGCGGCCGCCGAGGCCAGCGCACTGGCCGCCGCCCGCGGTGAGCTGGTAGCCGCCGGGTTCGTGGTCGAGGTCGTCTCCGGCGGCAGCACACCCTCGGCACCATGGACCGGTTCCGGCGTGACCGAGACACGACCCGGTGTGTACGTGTTCAACGACGCGCAGCAGGTGGCGCTCGGAGTCGCGGCGCCGAACGAGGTCGCCTTGAGCATCCGGTCGACGGTGATCAGTACGCCGGTGCCCGGCCGCATCGTGCTCGATGCCGGCTCGAAGGTGCTGGCGGCTGATCGACCCCCGTACGTCACCGGGCACGGGCTGTTGCCGGCGCATCCGGATGCCGTCATCGACCGGATCTGGGAGCACCATGGCGTGGTCGACGTGAGCCGCTGCACAAATCCCCCGCGCCTGGGCGACGTCCTCGACGTCTGGCCGAATCATGTCTGTACCGCCGTCAACCTCAGTGACGAGGTGTACGTACGCCAGGGCGGCGAGCTGGTGGAACGCTGGTCGGTGGCTGCGCGCGGGCGCAACCGGTAGCGGTGGTCGACCTCGAGGACGCGTTACGGTTGACGTTATGACCGAGGCTGCGAGCGCCGACCGGCATCCGGAGTACGTCGAGCTGGTGACCGCCCAGCGACGGGCCGAGTTCGGACTGAGCGCGGCTGATGGGGCGCGATCATGACCGCGCAGCCGGGCACCGGCCACCCCGACGCCGAAGCCCGGGCTCTGCAAACCCGGCTGTTGATCGACCTCGAACCGATCGTTGCCGAGAACCTCGATCGCCATCTGGGCCTGGCCAAGGAATGGCATCCGCACGACTACGTGCCTTGGAGCCGGGGGCGTGACTTCGCGTTCCTCGGTGGTGAGGACTGGGTGCCGCAGGACTCGCCGTTGGATCCGGTCGCGCAGACCGCGATGGTGGTGAACCTGCTTACGGAGGACAACCTGCCCTCCTACCACCGCGAGATCGCCACCAGATTCGGACGTGACGGTGCGTGGGGCCAGTGGGTCGGCCGATGGACCGCGGAGGAGGGCCGGCATGCGATCGCGATCCGCGACTATCTGGTGGTGACTCGCGGCGCCGATCCGGTCGCACTCGAACGCGCCCGCATGGAGCACATGCAAGCCGGCTATGACTCGGGCGACAAGTCCGTGCTGCAGGCGCTGGCCTACGTGTCGTTCCAGGAACTGGCCACCCGGGTCTCGCATCGCAACACCGGACGAACGAGCGGCTGCCCACTGGCCGAGCAGCTTCTGGCCCGGGTCAGCACCGACGAGAACCTGCATATGGTCTTCTATCGCAACCTCATGCAGGCCGCATTTGAGCTCGCGCCCGACGACGCCATGGAGGCGGTGCGCGACGAGATCGTCGGATTCGCGATGCCCGGGGCCGGGATGGCTGACTTCACCCGCAACTCGGTGATCATCGCCAAGGCCGGCATCTACGACTTGCGCCTGCATCACGACGAGGTCGTGGCCCCGGTGCTGAAGTTCTGGCGCGTGTTCGAGCGCACGGACGTCGGCCCGCGCGGTGAGCAGGCTCGGGCGGAGTTGGCCGCCGCGGTCAGCGATCTCGACGCCCGGGCGACGCGCTTCGTCGAACAGCGGGAGCGCGCCCGTGCCCGCCACGACGCGACACGCTGAACACTGACAGCGGGTCGGTTTGACGTGCCGTTGTCATGACCCGGTAGGCGCAACAACGAGACAACTCACGGCAATTCAAGGCGGGATGCGCGACACTGATCACCGAGACGTGGCGGGGAAATGCCTTGACCCCCCGCGAGGCTCCCGATTGCCCCGCCACGTCTTTCGGATCCGACAGTGGGGCCCGCGCTCCCCCCGGATACGCCAGCCTGCTCACCGCAGATGAAGTTTCGCACGCGCGATCCGCAAATGGGTAACGTGCACATAACGAGTCCGTCTTAGTGAGCGGTATGCCAAGAACGGTCTCAGGAATTCCCAGCCACGTGACGCTATTACCTGCTGACGCGGCGTAGGTCTCCTTACGGTGAGCTACCTGATCATGACCATCGGGGGCGCTCAGACACCGGCCCAGAAGAGCCCTTGCAACAGCAGGGTGTCCTGCCCTCCGGACATGTCGGCCAGCACCTCCGGCTCGCGGGCCTCAGCCGGCGCGAACCACGAGAACTCCAACGCGTCCTGCTGCGGCTCGCAGTCACCTTCGACCGGCACGACGAAAGCAAGGGACACCGCGTGTTGCCGCGGGTCGTGGAAGGCCGTCACGCCCGGAGTCGGGAAGTACTCGGCCACCGTGAACGGCTGCGGCGCGATCGGAATCCGCGGCAGGGCCAACGGTCCGAGGTCCTTTTCCAGGTGACGGATCAACGCCGAGCGCACCCGTTCGTGGTAAAGCACGCGACCCGACACCAGGGCCCGCGTGATCGTGCCTTGACTGGTTGCTCGCAGCAACAGGCCGACCGAGGTCACCTGACCATGCGTGTCGACCCGAACCGGAATCGCATCGACGTAGAGGATGGGCAGACGCTGTCGGGCGGAGTCGAGCTCCTCCGGCGCCAGCCAGCTGCCCTCCGTCTGCGAATCCGTGTGCGTCATGGATGCATTTGTATCGCAGGCGGCGGTGCCCACGAGGACTCCGACCCGCGCACCACCGCCGGCAATAGCGAGCCCAGCGCTGCGTCCAGGCGCAACGTCGCCGCGGCGTCGCCGCGCGTCGGGCCCTGGTTGATGATGGCGACAGGAATGCCGAGCTTGGCCGCCCGCAGGACGAACCGATAACCGGACATGACCGTCAGGGAGGAGCCGAGCACGAGCAGGCCGCGCGCACTACCGACCTGCTCGTAACAGCGCTCGACCCGCTCACGCGGCACGTTCTCGCCGAAGAACACGACGTCAGGCTTGAGTGGACCACCACCGCAGGCCAGACAGCCGACCATCACGAACGCGTCGAGCTCGGCCGCCAAGAGCTCGACGTCACCGTCAGGGTTAACCGCAGCGACCGATGGTGCGTAGTCGGCGTTCACCGACCGCAGGCGCTCGTCGAGTTCCTGGCGCGCCGCCCGCTCGCCGCAGTCCAGGCAGACGGTGCGGTCCAGTCCGCCGTGCAGTTCGATCACGTCCCGGGCACCGGCCGCCTGGTGCAGGCCGTCGACGTTCTGGGTGATGATCGCCCGGATCAGTCCCTCCTGCTGCAGCGCCGCGACGGCGTGATGTCCGTCGTTGGGGCGGGCGCGGGCGATGGTGCGCCATCCGAGGAAGCTACGAGCCCAGTAGCGGTGCCGGGCAACGGGATCGGCGCGAAAGATGTCGTAGGTCATCGGTGCGTAGCGGCGCCGGCTACCGGTGACGCCCCGGTAGTCCGGGATGCCCGAGTCGGTCGAGAGCCCGGCACCGGAGAGCACGACGATGTCGCCGAGCTCGCAGAAACGGCGCACCGCTTCTGCCGCCGTGGCGCCAGCCGGCGCGGCCGCCTCAGCGGCTCTACTGCTCACCGAACCATGGTGCCAAACCAAGTGCCGTGATCATGCGCGAGGAGCGCGCTCGCCTGCTGTGATGGGATGGCAGGTGTCTTCCGTGACGGCCGCGCAACTGCGCACCCGCCTGCGCGAGGTCACGCTGCGGGACGAGCGGCGCCTGAGCCGCCGGCTGCGACGGGCAAACTCCGAGCAGCTGCGGCGCCTGGAAGCGCAGGTCGTCGAGGCAGAGGCTCGACTTCGGACGCGGCGCCAGGCCGTGCCGTCCGTGAGCTATCCGCCCGGGCTGCCGATCGTCGACAAGCGGGACGAGTTGGCGGCGGCGATCCGCGATCATCAGGTTGTCGTCGTCGCTGGCGAAACCGGCTCCGGCAAGACCACGCAGCTGCCGAAAATCTGCCTGGAACTGGGCCGCGGCGTTCGTGGCCTGATCGCGCACACCCAGCCGCGGCGGCTGGCCGCCCGAACCATCGCCGAACGCGTGGCCGAGGAGTTGTCGGTGCCGCTCGGCGGGGTCGTCGGGTACGCCGTGCGGTTCACCGACCGGGTCGGCGAAGACACCCTGATCAAGTTGATGACCGACGGGATCCTGCTGGCCGAGATCCAACGCGATCGGACCCTCGCCGCGTACGACACGATCATCATCGACGAGGCGCACGAGCGCAGCCTGAACATCGACTTCCTGCTCGGCTACCTTCGTCAACTGCTGCCGCGGCGCCCCGACCTGAAGGTGATCATCACCTCCGCCACGATCGATCCGCACCGCTTCGCCGACCATTTCGATGGCGCGCCGGTCGTCGAGGTGTCCGGACGGACGTTTCCGGTCGAGATCCGCTACCGAGCACCCGACGACGTCGAGGGCGAGCCACTCGATCAGACCGAGGCGATTGCCGTCGCCGTGCGCGAGCTGGGCGACGAACCTCCGGGCGACGTGCTCGTGTTTCTCACCGGCGAGCGAGAGATCCGTGACACCGCCGACGCGCTTCGAGCGTTGGACTTGCGCGACACCGAGGTGCTCCCGCTGTACGCCCGACTGCCCACCGGTGAGCAGAACCGCGTGTGGGAAGCCCATTCCAACCGTCGGATAGTCCTCGCCACCAACGTCGCCGAGACCTCGCTCACCGTTCCGGGGATCCGCTATGTCATCGACGCGGGCCTGGCCCGTATCTCGCGGTACAGCAAGCGAACGAAGGTGCAGCGCCTGCCGATCGAGCCGATCTCGCGGGCGTCGGCCGACCAACGCGCCGGCCGTTGCGGCCGCGTCGCCGACGGTGTGTGCATCCGCCTCTACTCCGAAGCCGACTACGCGGCCCGGCCCCGGTTCACCGAACCGGAGCTCCTGCGCACGAATCTCGCCTCAGTGATTTTGCGCATGAGCGCACTCGGCCTGGGTGAGGTCGACGCCTTCGGTTTTCTCGATCCCCCCGACGCCCGGGCGGTGCGGGACGGCGTCGCCCTGCTGCACGAGCTCGGGGCGTTCGACGCCGCCGGCGGGATCACCGAGCTCGGGCGCACGCTGGCAGCGCTGCCGATCGAGCCCCGGCTCGCGCGCATGATCGTCGAGGCCCGCGATCAGGGCTGCGTCGCCGAGGTGCTGGTGCTGGCCGCGGCCCTCTCGATCCCCGATCCGCGGGAACGCCCGGCCGAACGGCGCGCGGCGGCCGACCAGCTGCATGCCCGCTTCACCGACGAGAGCTCCGACTACGTCACGCTGCTCAACCTCTGGCGGCACATTCGCGAGCGGCAACGGGATCTGTCTCGCAACCAGTTCCGTCGCATGTGCCGCGAGGAAATGCTGAACTACTTGCGGGTGCGCGAGTGGCAGGACCTGCGAGGGCAGCTGCGCCAGATCGCGGCCGGCCTGGGCATCGATGATTCGGGAGCGCCGGCCGAACCGGCTGCGATCCATGCAGCGGTGCTGTCCGGGCTGCTTTCCCACGTCGGATTGCGGGCGGGCGAGACCCGCGAATTTCTGGGCGCGCGCAACACCCGCTTCGTCATCGCGCCCGGTTCCGTGCTCGCCCGGCGACCGCCCCAGTGGGTGGTCGCGGCCGAGTTGGTGGAGACGAGTCGGTTGTTCGCGCGCACGCTGGCTCGGGTAGAGCCGGAGACGGTCGAACGGCTGGCCGCGCACCTGGTCGTGCGCACCTACAGCGAACCTGGTTGGAACGCCCGCCGCGGATCGGTCACGGCCGCCGAACGGGTCACCCTCTACGGGCTGCCCCTTGTCACCGGCCGCCGGGTGGCCTACGGCGCCATCGACCCGGTCGCCTCGCGGGAGCTGTTCATCCGCCACGCACTCGTGGAGGGCGATTGGCCCAACCGGCACGCGTTCCTGCGGGTCAACCGCGAGCTGCTCAGCGAGCTGGCGCAGCTCGAGGAACGCACCCGCCGTCGCGACATCGTCGTCGCCGACGACGAGCTGTTTGCCTTTTACGACGCCCGGATCCCACCTGAAATCGTGTCGGCCCGGCATTTCGACTCCTGGTGGAAACGCGCGCGGATCGACGATCCGGATCGGCTGACCTTCACCCGGGCCGACGTCGCCCCGGGCGGCACCGAGGAGCCCGGCAGCTCCGAACACCCGGACAGCTGGACGAGCGGTGACGTCCGCTTGCCGCTGACCTACCGTTTCGCCCCCGGTGAGATCGACGACGGGGTGACCGTGCACGTCCCCCTCGAGCTCTTGCCACGGCTGACACCCGGCGAGTTCGCCTGGCACGTGCCGGCGCTGCGTGAGGACCTGGTCACGGCGCTGCTGCGTTCGCTGCCCAAGCCCTTGCGGCGCGCGTTCGTGCCGATCCCGGATACCGCTCGCGCCGTCCTGGCCGCGCTCACCGAGGACCAGCTGCGCAGTGAGTCACCGCCCGATCTGTTGCAGCGGGAGCTGCACCGCCGCACGGGGGTTCTAGTGCCGCGCGACGCGTTCGACATGACGTCGCTGCCGCCTCATCTGCGCCTCGGCTTCGCGGTCGAGGATGCCGACCGTCACGTCGTGGCCCGCGGCAACGATCTCGATGCGTTGCGCTCGGGGTTGGCCGCGCCGACGCGTGCCGCCGTCGCCGAGGCGGTCGGCCGCGAACTCGAACGGCCGGGTTTCACGCGCTGGCCCGCGGATCTCGACACCGTCCCGCTCGTGGTCGAAGGTGGCACCGCCCGTGGTTACCCGGCACTGGTCGATCAGGGTGTCGAGGTGCGGCTTTCGATCCTGACGACAGCGGCCGAGCAGCGCGCCGCAATGCCGATCGGCACCCGCCGCCTGTTGCGCTTCGAACTGCCGGCGCCGCTTCGTGCGCTGTCCGCCGGCTTGTCCACGCGCTCGAAGTTGGTGCTCGCCGCCAATCCCGACGGGGGGTTGCCGGAACTCGCGGAGGACTGCGCGAACGCCGCCGTCGACGCGCTCGTCGCCGAGGCCGGCGGCCCCGCCTGGACCCGGGCCGCTTTCACCCGACTCCGCGAGGACGTCGGCACCGGATTCGTCGAGCGCACGCTGCGGATCGTCGAAGCGGCCGAACGCGTCGTCGCGGCGGCGAACGACGCACGCGCCCGACTGCCCGCCAGCGCCCCTGCGGATCGGGTCGAGGCATTGGCCGACGTCCGGCGCCAGCTCGACGCGTTGTTACCGATCGGCTTCGTCACTGCGGCCGGCGCCGATCGACTACCCGACCTCGTCCGTTACCTACGGGCCGTCGAACGACGACTCGATCGACTGCCGCGTGACCTACAGCTCGACCGGGCGTTGATGACCAGGGCGCAGCAGGTCGAGCAGGCCTACGCGGAACTTTGTTCCGCGCTGCCGCCGCTTCGGGTCGCCGCCGAGGACGTCCGCGCGATCGGTTGGCAGCTACAGGAGTTACGGGTCAGCTTGTTCGCCCAGCAGCTCGGCACGCCGCGACCGGTCTCGGAGCAGCGCATCTATCGCGCGATCGACGCGATCGAGCCCTGAGCGCGCTCCCTCACCCGGCGGTCAACGCGTCCAGCACCGAGGCAACCCCGTCGCCTTCGTAGAACGCTTCGCGTTGTCGGCTCGCACCCGACCCGCGCCGCCGGATCCGCTCCAGGCCGGATCGGACACGATCGGTGTCGCCGGCCTCGTCCAGGGCGTCGCGAGTGAACGCCAGCAACTCCCCTACGTGGTCCCACGCGGGCACCAGCGTGCCCCTCGCCGCAGCGTCGGGCTCGGCGGATACCAGGCGATCGTCGAGGCCGTACCGGGCCGCCCGCCAAGCCGCCGCGCGCTGCCGCTCGACCGAGTGATCCACGGTCGCACAATCCGGACTCAGCCGATCCGCGCTGCTCGGGTCCGCGCCGCCCGGATGGCGCTGTGGTTTGTCGTGGCGCTGCGGTTTGTCGTGGCGCTGTGGTCTGTCGTGTCGCTGTCGGGCGATGGTCTCGGCCAGCGCCCGGGCCAGACCGGCGATCGTGACCGCATCCTCGCCGTCGGCGCACACGTCACACACGCGTAGCTCGACGGTCGGATAGCGAGCCGATAACCGCGCGTCGAAGTAGATCATCGCGTAGTCGAGCGCCGCGCCGGTGGCGATGAGGTCCTCGACCAACCGGTCGTAGGCGGCGACCGTCCCAAACGCGCTAGTCGGACCGGCCGTCGGCCACGCGCTCCAGAGCACTGTTCGGTAGCTGGCGTACCCGGTGTCCTCTCCCTGCCAGATCGCCGAATTCGCAGTCAAAGCCCGCAGTACCGGCAGCCACGGACGCAAGCCGTCGATGACCGCGACGCCTTCCTCTCGCGATTCGACACCGACGTGCACATGCATCCCGCAAGTCACCTGTTGGCGGGCCACCGCCCCGAACTCGCGGCTCATCCGCGCGTAGCGCTCATCCTGGCTCGTGCCAGACCGGCCGGGCACCGGACTGGTTGCCGCCGCAATCAGCCGGGCGCCACGGGCCCGGGCGGCCGTGGCCAGCTCCGCTCGCAGCCGCGCCAGTTCGCGCTCCAGTGCATCGAGATCGGAAGTGGGCGACGAGGCCAGTTCGACCTGCGCGCTCTTCAGTTCGTGCTCGAACTGCGCCCCTCGATCAAGACGAGTCGCGGCTGTTATGACCTCGTCGTTGTCGCCGACCAGTCGCGGTGTCCGCTCCTCCGCGAGCAGGAACTCCTCCTCGACGCCGACCGTCCGCATGCGCACAGGATTCAATGTTCCCAGGGACACGAAGATGCTCACTCCGCCTGCGTCGACCTACTACCTCGTCGACCGAGGTATATGATTGCTTTGCAGCAAGTAACTAGGATTCGGCATCGGGCGGCGACCCGTGGAGGACAGCGATGGCAACGTTCGACCAGGCCGACCTCGTCCGGCTGCGCATCGCGCTGACCCGCATCTCGCGTGCTATGAACCGGGAGGCGGCGGCCGAAGGACTAACGCGCACGCAGCTGTCCGTCCTGGGGTCGGTCGCCGCCCGCGGTCCGATCGGGACCACCGAACTCGCGCAGCTCGAAGCCGTCAACCCGACGATGCTCTCGCGCATCGTGCGCAAGCTCGAGACCCTGGGCCTGATCCGCCGGACGCCGGCCCCGAACGACGGTCGAGCCATCATGCTCTCGCTGACTACAGCCGGGCATCGCGTCCGCCACGCGGAGGTGACCCGGCGTACGGCGCTGCTGGCCCGACACCTCGACGGCCTGTCGCCGGACGAGGCCGACGCCTTGGTGGCATCGTTGCCGGTCCTGGAGTCCGTGGCCGAGGCGATGCGCTGCGGGCTGATCGCGGCGCGCTCGTGACCCCAGGGGGCATTCGCGCAATCGGCGGGCAGACGTTCGCCGCATTCGCCGTACCCAACTACCGCCACTACATCCGCGGTCAAGCCGTCTCGCTGATCGGGACATGGATGCAGAGCGTCGCCCAGTCATGGTTGGTGCTGCAGCTGACCGGCTCGGCCACCGCAGTCGGTCTTGCCGTGGCACTCCAGACGCTGCCGGTTCTGCTGCTCGGTCCGTACGGCGGTGTCGTGGCCGACCGGATGGACAAGCGGAAATTGATGTTGGGTCTGCAGGCGATGATGGGCGTCCTGGCCTTGGCCCTGGGCCTACTGACCGTGACCCACGTCGTCGAGCTGTGGCAGGTCTACACCCTGGCCGTTCTGCTCGGCCTCAACAACGCCTTCGAGAATCCGGCCCGGCAGACATTTATTCTCGAGATGGTCGGCCCCGGCGTACTGCGTAACGCTGTCAGCCTGAACGCGGTGCTCGTCAACGTCGCCCGGGCCCTCGGCCCGGCGGCCGCGGGACTGATCATCACCGCCGGTGGCACCGGCATCTGTTTCCTGATCAACGCCGCCAGCTTCGTCGCGGTCGTCATCTCTCTGGCCACCCTCGACACGTCTGCACTGACCCCCAGCGAGCGCGCGGTGCGCTCGGGCGGCCAGCTACGCGAGGGCCTGCGCTATGTGAGCCGCACTCCGACCCTGGCCGGACCGCTACTGATGATGGCGCTCGTCGGCTGCTTGGCCTTCGAGTTCCAGGTCACCCTGCCGGTGATCGCCGCCCATACGTTCCGGGGAAATGCCGACACCTACGGCTTCTTGTCGGCGGCCATGGGCCTTGGCGCGATCGGTGGCGGCCTCTGGGTGGCCAATCGGGGCAACACGGGCGTCGCCGCGATGATCCGGTCGTCGATCCTGTTCGGCATAGTGATGGCGATCGCCGCGGTAGCGCCGTACTACTGGGTCGAGCTCATCGCGATCGCGTTCGTCGGCGCGGCCAGCATCGGTTTCATGTCGAAGGGCAACTCCACGCTGCAGCTGAACGCGTCGCCGGCAATGCGGGGACGGGTGATGGCGCTCTGGTCGGTTGCCTTCATGGGTTCCACGCCGATCGGCGGCCCGATTGCCGGCTGGGTCAGTCAAACCTGGGGTGGGCGCGCCGGGCTGGCACTGGGTGCCGGCTCCTGTGCGCTCGCGACACTCGGCGGCCTGGCCTTGCTGCGCCGGGCCAAGCCCGACCTGTCGGCGCGCTCTGCTAGTTCGCCGACGCCGGCGGCGGCTCATCCAAGCTGACCGCGGCCACCAACGCCAGCGCGATCGCGCACAAGGCGAGCAGCGTGACGAGGATGATGACGGCAACCGTGATCCACTGCGGATCGACCGAATCCCCCGCCTTGCCCAATGAGGCCAGGGCGGTACCGAGCGCGACGACCGCCAGGCCGAGATAGACGAACATGGCGAAGACGAACCACGGCGCGCGCGGCGTGAACCAGGTCGGGCCGGTGGCGCAGATCCGTCGACGTTCGGTCGCGAGCAGGATCCGGACCAAGAACGGCATGACGATCACGAGCACCGCACTGATGATCGCGATCGCCACCCAGTAGCCCTCGTGGTAGACGGTCGCCGTCCGAGCGGTCATCTCCATTCCCCGATGCTAGGTAGTGCCCACAACGAAGCGAAGGGTTGACAGTGCGCACCCCTGCCGCGCATGAGATCGTGATCTTCGCGGAGGCCACGCACTCGAGCGGGAGGCGCGTTGGACACGACTGGGCCGGTCGCGGCGACCCGCGTCGTCGTGGGCGAGGACGAGTCGCTCACGCGCGAGTCGTTGCGCCTCGTACTCGCGCGCGAGGAGTTCGAGGTGGTGGGGTTGGCCGCGGACGCCGACCGACTGCTCGAGTTGACGAGGGCCGAGCTACCCGACCTGGTCATCACCGACATCCGCATGCCGCCCCGCTTGGCCGACGACGGCCTGCAGGCGGCTTTAGAGATCCGCCGCACCTTGCCTGACATCGCGGTTGCCGTGCTCTCGCACCATCTACAGCGCCGCTATGCGATGGAATTGCTCGCCGACCGGCCTCACGGGATCGGCTACCTACTCAAGCAGCGGATCGCTGACGTCGACAATTTCCGTCAGGATCTGTTGCGCGTCGCCGGCGGCGGTACGGCTCTCGATCCCGAGGTGGTCGCGCTGATGGTCTCGCGTGCGCGCGCCGTCGACGACGCGGTGCAGCGGCTCACCCCGCGACAGGCCGAGGTGCTGGCCCATATGGCCGAAGGCCGCAGCAACGGCTGGATCGCCCGCCACCTCGTACTGACCGAGAAGGCCGTCATCCAGCACGTCTCGAACGTCTACGACACCCTGGGCCTGTACTCCGACGACGACATCAACCGCCGAGTGCTGGCCGTCACCCGATATCTCTCACACCAGGCCGACCGCGTCTGAGGCGACTGCATGTGAAAATCGGTCCGGCCCGATGAATTTCACCGACCGCACGAGTCTTACCGGGTGTCAGCAGTTCCAACTTGGTTCTCAGGTCTTACCAGGAGGTACACCATGACCGGCACGAAAACCCGAATCGGCACGATCAGCCTCGTCTGCCTGCCCACCCCGGACCAGGATCGCGCGGTCGCGTTCTACGAGTCGATCGGCTTCGAGAAGCGCGTGGACACGCCCTTCGGTGGCGGTTACCGCTGGATCGAGGTGTATCCGCCGAACGGCGCAACCGGTCTCGCGCTGGCGCCGCCGCCGCCGGACATGGGCCAGGTCGAGCCGATGCAGACCGGCATCACCCTGACCACCGACGACGTAGACGCCACCCACGCCGCGATGGCCGCGCTCGGGGTCGACGTCGACGCCGCCGTGTCACGCATGGGTGACCCGGTGCCGCCCATGTTCTGGTTCCGCGACACGACCGGGCACACGCTGATGGTGGTCGAACAGCCCTGACCGCTACGACCGAGCCGTCTGAAGGTCAGGACCGCTCCGACCGACTGAACCAGTCCGAAGGACAGGACAGATCCGACCGACTGGGCCGGTCCGAAGGACAGGACCCGTCCGGACATCGGCCTCCGTCCGAACACCACCGTCCTGACTTCGCCGAGCTGGCCGACCGGCACCGAGCCGAGCTGCATGCGCACTGCTACCGCATGCTCGGCTCGGTGCACGACGCCGACGACGCGTTGCAGGAGACGTACCTGCGCGCGTGGCGCGGCGCCGCCGGCCTGCGCGACGAGTCCTCGGCGCGAGCGTGGCTGTACTCGATCGCGACCAACGTCTGTCGCACGGAGATCCGTCGCCGGGACAAGCGGATGCTGCCGCACGACTTCGGTCCGGCCGCCGAGGCGTCTACGCCGCCCGGATCACCGATCACCGAGTCGGTGTGGATCGAGCCCTACCCGGACGGTCCGCTCGGCCTGCCGAGCGGACGAGCGACGCCCGAGGCCAGCTACGAGCAGCAGGAAGGCGTCGAGCTGGCGTTCGTCGCGGCGCTACAGCATCTCGCGGCCAACCAGCGCGCCGTCCTGATCCTGCGCGAGGTTCTCGGGTTCAGCGCGCAGGAAGCCGCCCGGATGCTCTCGACGTCGACCGCGTCGGTCAACAGCGCTTTGCAGCGGGCACGGGTCGCGGTCGCCGATCGCGTTCCCGCGCGTACCCAACAGGCGACGCTGCGCTCGCTCGGTGATCACGGCCTGCGGACTCTGGTCGATCGCTACGTCGATGCGTGGGAGCGTAACGACGTCGATGCCTTCACCGCGTTGCTGGTGCGAGACGCCACCTTCGCCATGCCACCACTGTCCACGTGGTACACGCCGCGCGAGGCGATTGCCGGCTGGGCCCGCGCCTCGTCGATGTCCGGTGAATGGCGGTGGCGCACCGTACTGACTACCGCCAACGCCCAACCGGCGCTGGCCTTCTACTCGTGGGATCACGACCGCGCGGCCTACCTGCCCTTTGCGTTGAACGTGTTGACGCTGCGCGGTGACCTCGTCAGCGATGTGACCGCCTTCATCGTGCGCTCGACCGACTCGCCCGATCCGGGGGCCTATCAGCGCTTCCCGGACCAGCCGATGGACGAGTGCCGCCTGTCCGGCACGTTCGAGTGGTTCGGCCTGCCCCCTCGCCTCGCTGCCCGTAACTAGCCGACCGGTCGAGACGCAGACCGAAGCTCAGGCCGCGTCGTCAATGCGGAAGACCGGAAAGCCCGGGGCGATCTGGGCCAGTTGCCGGTCGTCGGCGTTCTTGTCCAGGCCTTCGAAAAACTGCCCCAGCTCGAAGCCCCATCGACGCAGATACTCACGCAGCACGGGGACCTTCACCTCATCGGGCAGCTCGACGGCCGAGAACGTTTCGGCCCGTCGCCCGACGCGCAGCTCACCGGTGCCGACCGCCCGCAGGTTGCGCACCCATTGGGTCACGCCGCGCGGCGCGACCAGGTACCGCTGTCCGTTGAGTATCAGCAGGTTCACCGGGGTGCTGCGCCACTCACCGCTCTTGCGACCGCGCACCCGTAGCTCGCGGGATCCGTACACGCTGATCCCGGCTCGGGTCAGCCCGCGGACGCTTCGATTGAAAATGTTGCGCGTGAACCAGCCGGGCTCGAGGTAACGCTGCGTACTGCTCATGGCGACCCACCTTCAGACGTTCGAGAGCAGTGCTCTCTGTTGTCAACTATGCTCTCGCCCGTACGCGACGCCAGTGCCGCGGACTCGCTGCGACCGCTCGCGACGCGCCGGCTGCCCGGCTCGGTGCGCGCCGACCTGCGCGGATTGCGCGACCAGCTCGCGCCGGGGGTCGCCGACGCGACCATCGCCCGGGCGGTCATGGCCTAGACCGCCCTCATCGGTGCGATCAGCTTCGAACTGTTCGGTCACCTCAACGGCGTAATCACCGATTACACCGCCTGGTTCGAGGCCCAGATGCGACTCATCGCGCATGATCTCGGGCTGGCCGCCTGACCCGTTTGCCGTGATCGCCGGCGACAGTCAGCCGAACGCTGCGCGCGCCGCGGCCCGGCCGCGCTGGACGCCGGTCCACAAGCCATCGATCGAGGATGTACGCAGACCCTCCGCGATCTCGGCGAGCGCCCCGAGGGCCGCGTAGGCGAACGCGCCGCCGACGGTGATGCGAGCAACGCCCAGCTCGGCCAACTCGACCGGCGCCGGACCGGTCGCCAGGAGCAGGACGTTCACCGGACGATCCACCGACTCGACCATCGACCGGATGTCGGCCACGGATGTCAACCCGGGGGCGTACAACACGTCGGCGCCCGCCTCTTGAAAGGCCTGCAGCCGGGCGATCGTGTCGGCCAGGTCGGCGCGACCGTACAGGTAATTCTCGGCCCGGGCGGTGAGTACCGTATCTCCGCCAGCGGCATGCGCGGCCTCGGCCGCCGCTTCCACGCGCTCTCGCGCGCGGCCGAGTTCGAACACCGGTGCCCCCGAGTCGCCGGTCGCGTCCTCGATCGAGAAGCCAGCCAGCCCCGCGGCCCGGGCGGCCCCGGCCGTGCGGGCCGCGGCAGCAGGATCGGCGCCGAAGCCGTTCTCCAGATCGGCCGTCACCGGCACCTGCACGGTCTCGGCCACCGCGGCGGCGTGTGCGATCGCCTCCTCACGACTGACGTGGCCGTCCGGCCGTCCGAGGGTCGCGGCGAAGCCACTGCTCGTCGTGGCCAAGGCCGCGAAGCCGAGCGAAACCAGCACCCGGGCCGATCCGAGATCCCACGGGTTGGGACACAGCAAGGGATGACCGGGCACATGAAGCGCGCGGAAGCGGTCGGTCGGGGTGCCGGTCGGGGCGCCAGTCGGGGCGCCAGTCGGGGCGCCAGTCGGGGTGTCGGTCATAGCCGGCAATACTTGTCGCCGGCGGTAAGACGGGCCAGTCGTTATTTGGCGCGGCAGACTGGTGGTCATGCCGCGAACCATTGCCACCACCACCACGGTCACCCGTGAAGGTCTGCTCGAGTTCGTCCGCCCCCGGCACCACATGATCGTGATCACGCGCCGGGCGGACGGGACCGTGCAGTCCTCCCCCGTCACCGGCGGGGTCGACGAGGCCGGACGGATCGTCGTCGCCACCTATCCGGAACGGGCCAAGACCCGAAACCTGCGCCGCGAACCACAGTGTGCGGTGCTGGTGCTGTCAGACGATTTCGGCGGCGCCTGGGTGCAGGTCGACGGAAGCGCCGAGGTGCTCGACATCCCGGACGCGGTGGGGCCCCTCGTGGAGTACTTCCGTTGCATCGCCGGGGAACATTCCGACTGGGTCGAGTACCGCCGCGCGATGCTCGACCAAGGTAAGAGCCTGCTCCGAATCACGGTCGAGCGCTGGGGACCCATCGCCACCGGCGGCTTTCCCGCGCGCCTGGCCGATTGATCGCGTCACCGGCCGCCGTCTGAACGCGGACCGCACCGACTGACCGGACGCTAGGACGAATCGCCCGGCACGCGGGCTATCGGTGCCGTCGTAGATGGCGGGATGCCGGGCGTCGCCGCAGCCGGCCGCGCTGATCGTCTTGTGCGCGCGACCCGGTACGTCTGCCAGATCGCCAACAGGATGAAGTAGTCGGAACCCGCCATCATCAGCGGCCGCAGGATCCACGGCCGCGACGGGTCGCGAAACGCACCGATTGCAATCACCACGACCCAGGCCACGGTCACGGGCAGCGTGACCCAGCGCAGGTAGCGAGCGCGCATCACGTGGGGCACGCGAATGTTGGTCAGCGAAGCCACCGAGAGCACCAACGTGACGATGGCGCCGACGGTCGTGCGCGCGTGCATCAAGTAGAGGATCGGCGCGACGAGGTTCCAGGCCGCCGGGAACCCCCGGAACCAGTTCTGCTCGTCCATCATGTCCACCCGCGAGAACCAGATGGCTGCGGTGAACACCAACAGTCCGAGAACGACCAGGCCGAAAGCGTTGTTCGGCACCAGTTCGAACTGGTACATGAATGCGGCCGGCACGATGACGCACGTGACGTAGTCGATGATCAGATCCAGGACATAGCCGTCGATCCGCGGCACGCGCTCCTTGACGACCAGCCAGCGCGCGACCGGCCCGTCGACGCCATCGATGATCAGCGTCACCAATAGCCACAGGATTGCGTTTCCCGCGTCCCCGATAAGCACATCGCGCAACGCCAGCATCGCGACGACGATGCCCAGCGTCGTGAATACGTGAACCGCCCACGCCTGGCTGCGTTGCGCCGGCGTGCACGAGAGGTTCTCGATCACACGCGCACCCTACGTCCATCCTGGTCGGGGGCAAAGCCGACCGACCGGTCAATAGGCTCTCAGGCGTATATCGAAGTATCCACCCAGCAGTACCCACGCGTCCGTGATTCCAACCGCCAGGTAAACGGCGGCGGCCAGCGATACAGGCCTCCCGTCGCCGTGATGGGCGGCCTCAGGGTTGGAACCGGTATCCCATGCCGGGTTCGGTGATCAGGTGTTGCGGGCGGCTGGGCTCGGGTTCGAGTTTGCGACGCAGCTGCGCCATGTAGATCCGCAGGTAACTCGGGTCGGTGTGCTCGGGCGCGCCGCGAAGCTCGGTGAGCAGGGCCCGGCTTGTGACGAGGCGGCCCGGGTGCCGGATCAAGAGTTCGAGCAGATGCCACTCGGTCGGGGTCAGATGGATGCGCTGCCCACCGGCGCCGGTCACGGTCTTGGCCAGCACATCGACGCGAGCCGTCCCGACGGTGACCGTGGTGATCGCATCACTGACTCCGGCTCGTCGGGTCGCGGCGCGGACACGGGCGAGCAGTTCATCGATGCTGAACGGCTTGGTTACGTAGTCGTCGGCCCCGAGGTCGAGCGCGCTGACCTTGTCCGCGCTGCCGGTACGCGCCGAAATGACGATGATCGGCACCTGGCTGTAGTGGCGCACACCCCGGATGACGTCGAGACCGCCGAGATCGGGCAGGCCGAGATCGAGCAAGATCACGTCCGGCTCCTGCTGGGCCGTCGCGGTGAGCGCGTGGCCGGCGGTGTCGGCCTCGACCACTTCATATCCGCGTGCGCTCAGGTTCATCGCGAGCGCGCGCACCAGCGGACGTTCGTCATCGACGATCAGCACCCGGGTCACGCCGGGCCACCGGAGATGACTCGACCCCCGCGCAGCAGTCCCGCGGCCGTCCGCAGGCTCACAACGAGTGTCGCTCCCCCGCCGGGCGTCTGCTCGATCTCGACCTGGCCACCCATCGCTTCGACGAAGCCACGCACGATCGCCAGCCCAAGACCGACTCCGGCGCCCGACGGCGCATCGTCGAGCCGCTGGAAGGCGGCGAAGGCGGCCTCCGGCAGTTGGATACCGGGACCACGGTCGACGACACGCAACTCGACCCGGTCGGCGAACGCACTGCCGGTGACGCGCACGGGCGTCTGCGCGGGGGCGTAGCGCAGCGCGTTCTGTACGAGATTGGCGACGACCCGTTCGAGCAGACCGGCGTCGGCCTCGACCTCGGGCAGTTCACTGGGCACATCGACGACGACTCGACCAGCACTTGCCGTGAGGTGGCCGAGGGCGTGGGCGACCACGTCGTCCAGCCCGACCGGTCCGGGTAGCACCGGCAGCACGCCGGCCTGCAGCCGCGACAGGTCGAGCAGGTTCGTCACCAGGTCGGTGAGCCGGTCGAGGGCCGCGTCCGCGCTGCCGAGAAGTTCGCGGCGATCCGCCTCCGACCACGCGACGTCGGGCGCGCGCAGGCTCGACACCGCGGCCTTGGCCGAGGCGATCGGCGTGCGCAGATCGTGGCTGACCGCATTGAGCAGAGCCGTGCGGGCACGTTCCGACTCGGCCAGGGGCTGCACGGTGCGAGCAACCTCGGCGAGCTCTCGCTGCCGATAGGCCACCGCCACCTGAGCAGCGAAGGCCGTGAGCACTCGGTGGTCCTCGGCCGGAAGTGCGGGGCCGCACAGCACGAGCACCTGCTCGGCGTCGATGTCGACGACGCAGTCACCCTCCGCGGGTGACCGTGCTGCCTCGGGACCGGTCCTCGCCAGCACGTCCCAACCGACCGGACCCGTACGCGACGCCCGCCGCAGCAGGCTGACGCTGCGCATCCCGAAGGTCTCCTCCACCCGCTGCAGCAAAGCCGGCAACGCGTCAGCCCCTCGTAACAGACTGCCCGCCAACGTCGACATCGTCTCCGCCTCGGCGGCGGCCCGGGCGGCCAGCGCGGATCGCCGGGCGGCCAGATCGACGGCCCGTGACACCAGCGCTGCCACCAGCAGAAAGATGATTAAGGCCAGGATGTTGTTGCGGGAGGCGATGTTCAGCGTGTGGATCGGCGGCGCGAAATAGTAATTGAGCAGCAACGTGCCGGCGAAGGCGCAGACCAACGCGGGATAGAACCCACCGAGCAGGCTTGTCAGGATGACGGCCAACAGATAGAGGCAGAGATCGCTCGCGAACGAGACTTGCGAGCGGCCGGCCGCGAGGGCCGGAGTCATCGCGGCCAGCACGATCGCCGCGAATGCCCAGCCGGTTGCTTGCCGCGTTCGGGTCAGTCCGCCGCCCAGGCGGGGCAGGCCGAGGCCGCGACCGGCGAACTCGTGCGTCACCATGTGCACGTCGATCGGACCGGATCCCCGGATCACGGTCGCGCTGGTCCCGCCACCGAGTGCGGCCGACCAGGGCCGTCGACGCGACACGCCCAGCACGATCTGGGTCGCGTCGACGCTGCGCGCGAAGTCGAGCAGTGCTTGCGGAATGTTGTCGCCGACGACCGAGTGATACGTGCCGCCCAGCGATTCGACGAGCAATCGCTGGGATACCAGGGCGGCGACCCCCGGACCACTCAGCCCGTCGCTGCGCGAAACGTGCACGGCGAGCAGATCGGCACCGACCGAGCGAGCCGCGATCCGGCCGGCGCGGCGGATCAGGGCGTCGCCCTCGGCGCCGCCGGTCAATGCGACGACGATGCGTTCGCGCGTCTCCCACGGGCCGGTGATGTCATGCTCACCGCGGTATCGCTGCAGGCCCTCCTCGACGCGGTCGGCCAACCACAGCAGCGCAAGTTCGCGCAATGCGGTCAGGTTGCCGGGACGGAAGTAGTTGCCGAGTGCGGCGTCGATCCGCTCGGGCGGATAGATGTTGCCGTGCGCCATGCGTCGGCGCAGGGCTTCGGGCGTCATGTCGACGAGCTCGATCTGATCCGCGGCCCGCACGACGGCGTCGGGAACAGTCTCTTGCTCCGTGACATCGGTGATGCGCCGCACGACGTCGTTGAGCGACTCGAGGTGCTGCACGTTCACGGTGGAGATCACGTCGATACCTGCGGCGAGCAGTTCTTCGACGTCCTGCCACCGCTTGTCGTTACGGCTGCCGGGAACGTTGGTGTGGGCCAATTCGTCGACCAGGGCCAGGCGCGGCGCTCGGGCCAGTACGGCGTCCACGTCCATCTCCCGGGACGCGTCGCCGCGATCGCTGATCGCCCGGCGCGGAAGCACCTCCAGACCGGCGAGCCGGTCGATGGTGTGGGGTCGCTCGTAGGTCTCGGCCAGGGCGACGACGACATCGCCACCGCGCGCCCGCTTGCGCGCACCCTCCTCCAGCATCGCGTAGGTCTTACCGACGCCTGGGGCCGCGCCAAGGTAGACGCGCAGCATTCCCCGCGACGTGATTGCCCGCGAGGTGGTCTCCCGCGAGGTGGTCTCCCGCGAGGTGGGCTTGCCGGCGGTCACTGGCACATCTTGCTCCGTCCCGACGACGGACGTACTCAGCGCTGCGCCGCTGCCGACAAACCGGTTCGAAAGCGTGGGGCGTCGTAAGTCGCGATGTTCAGCCCGCCAGCGCGGCGTCGATCGCCGAGCGCACCTCGGGCGCGTCCGGCTCGACCCGCGGCCGAAAGCGAGCCAGCACGTTACCGTCGGCGGCGACCAGAAACTTCTCGAAGTTCCATTTGACGTCGCCGGCCTCACCGTCGGCATCACGGTTTTGCGTCAGCACCTCGTAGACGGGATCGCGGTCGGACCCGTTCACCTCGACCTTGTCAGTGATCGGAAAGCTGACGCCGTAAGTGCTCGAGCAGAACTCGGCGATCTCCTCGTTCGTGCCCGGCTCCTGCCCGGCGAATTGGTTGCACGGAAAGCCGAGGACGGTGAAACCGTCGTCGCCCAATTCGCGCTGAAGTGCCTCGAGCTTGTCGTACTGCGGGGTAAGACCGCAGCGACTCGCGACGTTGACGACGAGCGCGACGCGGTCTCCGACGAGCTCACCGAACGTGGTCGGCTTTCCGTCAAGGGTCGTCACGGACAGGTCTCGAAGATCGCTCACGGCGTCAGCTTGCCACCCCCGGACGTCTGGTCCCATGTGACGAAGACCTCTTTCGGGCGCCGGAACACCAGGCCGGTCGGGTGGGTCGGGCGGTCGAGCCGAAGCCCGGGCAGTGCCAACAGCGCCGTCAACGCGGCATGCGTCTCGAGTCGGGCCAGATCCATTCCCGGACAGACGTGCGGGCCGCGGGCGAAGGCCAGTTGCAGATGACGGTTCGATCGGTCGAGGCGAAACCGGTCCGGTTCGGGGAACACGCCCGGGTCGCGGTTGGCACCGCTCAACGAGGCGATCACCAGATCTCCGGCCGGTAGGTCGACCTCACCCAGACGCACCGCCTGCGTGGTGTACCGATCGACGCGGGCCGCGGCCGGTTCCAGCCGTAGTGACTCTTCGATTGCGGCCGGCAGCCAGCTCTGATCGGCGCGCACCGCAGCCAGTGCGTCGTTGTCGGCCAGCAGATGGGCGACCAGGTTGGCGATCATTCCTTCGGTTGTGTCGATACCCCCGAACATGATCACTGCCGCGTTGGCGACGGTCTCGGACACATCAAGGCCGTCGGGCGTCCGCGCCGCTTCGATCAGCAGGGACGAATGCTCCGCGGACAGGCTGACTTCGACCTGGGCGCGAAGCTCGGCGACCGCCTCCGCCGCATCGGGCTCCGGCGGTTCACCCACGCTGATCGCGGACACGGCGCCCACGATGGCGGCGTACCAGCGCATGATCGTGTCCGGGTCGGCCGCGACGAGGCCGAGAGCCGCGGCCAGCGTCGTGACCGCCAGCGGCCCGGCAAGACCGGCGCGGATCTCGGCCGGCCGAGAATTCCGGAGCACGGCGACAAGTCGCCTCGCCTCCGCCTCGACCAGCTCGGTGTATCCCGATCGCACGGCTGCCGGTTGAAAGGCCCGCGCGAACGGCGCGCGGTGCCGGGCGTGTTCGGCGCCGTCGAGCGAAAGCATGCTCGGTCCGACGACCTGCGCGGTCGAGAACCGAGGATCGTCAACCGTATAGGCGCGATGGTCACGCACGAGCTCGGACACCAGGTCGTGACGGGTCACGAGCCAACCCGACAGCGCCGGCACCCACGACACCGGCTCGCTGGCCCGGAGTCGGGCGAGAACCGGATGCGGGTCGTCGGTCAATTGCTCGACCGTGACGCACGCACCTATAGGAAAGCGCGTCGCCCGCGCCCTCCTGGTGTCGTCAGTCATCGGACGTCCTCCGCCCGAGGTCAGTGCGAGGCACCGCTGAGCTGCAGGCCGATCACCCCGGCGATCACGAGGGCCACCGACGAAATCTTCAGAAGGGTCACCGACTCGTCGAGCCAAATCATTCCGACGAGAACGGTGCCGGCCGCGCCGATGCCCGTCCAGACCGCATAGGCCGGTCCGACGTGCAGGTTGCGCAACGCCAACGTCAACAAGCCGAAGCTGCCCAACGCGAAGATCGCGAACAGGATCGAGGGCACGATGCGCGTGAATCCGTTGCTCTGCTTCAGACAGATCGCGAAACCGGTCTCGAGTAGTCCGGCGATGACGACCAACAACCAAGCCACGACGTCCTCCCCCATCCGGCTAAACGGACCCACATGGTATCGGCGAGAACAATTACCCCGCTTGAACGTCGTGTCCTTGTTGAACATCGTGCCGGTAGTCGCCGGCCACCTGCACAACCGCATACGCGATGTAGCCGCTGAACGGCTTCGCGCCGGCCTAGCGGGCCTGCGGGAGTTTCTTGGTCCGTCGCGGCCCGCGACCGGCTGAGGGTGGCGGCACAACCGGTCCGATATTCCCGTCCGGCGCGTCATCGAGGTCGACGATCACGGGTGCGTGATCACTCGGGCCGGTGCCCTTGCGGGCTTGTCGATCGATCCACGCCGCCCGCACCCGATCGGGAACTCCGCCGCCGGCGAGCACCAAGTCGATGCGCATCCCCAAGTCTTGATGAAACATGCCGGCGCGGTAATCCCAGTAACTGAAGATCCGCTCAGCCGGCCAATGATCGCGCACGACATCGTGCAATCCGAGCGCGGTCAATGCCCCCAGCGCTGCCCGCTCCGGTGGCGTGACGTGAGTCTGTCCGATGTACGCGACCGGATCGAAGACATCGTCGTCGGCCGGAGCGATATTCATGTCGCCGCAGACGAGCGTGTCGGCCGGTCCGGCGGCGATCACGTCGCGCAGAACTTTCAGCCATTCCAGCTTGTAGTGGTAGTGCTCCGAATCCGGTATTCGACCATTGGGCACGTAGACCGAAAACACGCGAAGGCCGCCGCAGGTCGCCGATACCGCTCGCGCCTCCTGATCGGGGAAGCCGGGACCGCCCGGCAACCCAGGGACGACGTCGTCCAGGCCGACGCGCGAGAGCAGTGCCACGCCGTTCCACTGGGCTTCGCCGTGCGCGGCGACCTCGTATCCCCGCTGATCGAGTTCGTCGGCCAGCAGTTCCGCGAACGCCGCGTCTGCGAGTTTGGTCTCCTGCAAACAGACGATGTCAGGCTTACGCTCGTCCAGCCACGGCAAGAGGCGAGGTAATCGCTGCTTGACCGAGTTGACATTCCAGGTGGCCACCCGCATAGGTCAAACCTAGTCTTGCTCGCCCGCGCCCCCCGCCGGTGACGACCGACAGCGCGGACGCTGGGCCGCCGGACGCGTGTCAGGATAACCTGACGTGATGACGGGGACACCGGACGCCGCGGCCGAGGCGCGGCGGGCCTGGCGACGGCTGTTCGGACGCCCGGGCCGCCCCGGCGAACGGTCGGGCGACGCCGCCCTGTCCATGCTGGCGGACATCGGGATTGTGCGCCGGTGCCTCGATCACTGGAGCTGAGCTCGGTTCGGACGGCCCGACGACAAGGTCACTCGTGGGCCGAGATCGCGACCCATCTCGGCATCACCCGCCAGTCCGCCTGGGAACGGTGGCGCGACCTCGATGACGAGACTTCGGCCAACCACGAGGCCGGCGACGGCTCGACGACCCTCGCCGGTGCCGTCGCGGCCGCGCGGGCGGCCCGAGCCGATGCGGCCGCCCGAGCCGGTGGGGCCGCCCGAGCCGGTGGGGCTTCATGCTGATCGCCGCGCGTCGCGGCGCGGCTGCGATCGCGCTGATCGTTCTGCTCGCCGCTTGTGACTCCGCTCGCCGAAACGCTTCTGCTCCCACCTCATCACGGGCGAGGTCAGCCACAACGACCTCTGCCTCTGACGCGGCTACCGCGATGGTACCGACGGTCGACAGCACGGCGCCCGCCCTCGTAACGTCAAGCGCTCCGCCTAGCGCTCAGCCTTCGCCCGCCGCCGACGGTCCGGTGATCGTCATCGACCCGGGCCACAGTCCGAGCATCGCGTCCACCGATCCCACGACCGGCCTCAACGACTCCGACTACGAGAACGAACCCGAGATGCGCGACGTCTTCAGCGTCGCCGTCCTGGTCCAGAGCAAACTCCAGGCCGACGGCTACCGCGTCGTCATGACCAAGAACACCGCCGCCGACCGGGTGTCTTTGGGCCAGCGCGCCGCCGTGGCCAACAACGCCCACGCCGCCCTTGCCCTGAGCATCCACGACCAAGCGGGCGCCAACGGCGGGATCGCGTTCAACACAGGGAACAACATCGTGTACTACCAGTCGGTCGGAGGCTATCGCGATACGTCAGCCGGCCGCCGCATCACGTTCACGAACGGTGCGGTCGCCGCGTTCAGCAAGAGCTGCGCCGAGGTGTTCCAGTCCACTCGGGCGACCCTGGAAGGCCACACCGTCAGCCTCCAAGGCGATACCGGCTACGACCTCGGCTCCCGTGGTCTGCCGGCAGGAAACATGTGGATGGTGCAGTTGCTGTCCCAGGTGCCGTGGGTCTACAACGAGGCCGGCGGCAACAGTGCCGGAACCGTCGGCCTGAACACCGGTGACCAGCAGCGCTACGCCGGCGCACTCGCCGCCAGCGTCGAGAAGTGCGTGCCGACCACGCGTTGACCTGACGTCCGCGCGGGCGCCGGCTCGCTCGCCGGACGACTCGTTTCCCCTTGTCGTCCGATCGGTTGACCCGCGGGTCGGCCGAACTATCGCCCGTCCACCCGACGTTTCGTGAGGCCTGTTCGGCCGATGCTTTTCTCAAGCGCCGAGCGACCGGCGCGGCAGACGCCGAGACGACTCGACCCGAACCCAGGAGCCCATCATGACCGCCATGACCGCCACGACCATCGACACGGCCTTCGACTCGACCACCCGCCACGTCACTCCGGTGCGCAGCCGCATTCGCGCTCGCCTGTCACGCATGGGCGAGGCCATCGTGCGTGCCTACGGACCTCCGGCTGACCTGCCCGTCGACGCGCTGCCCTACTGGCACTACGGCTACTGAGCAGTACGGCTACTGAGCACTTCGGGCCTGAGCGTCCGTACTCGACTGCGGAGCCGCACCTGTTGGCGGCTGCCCTCCATACTCGGCGGCGCCTCTCTTCCCGGAGGCGTCGCCGTTTCACGTTCGCGGGACGTCTCAGGAAATCGTCAAGATGAGCGTTCCGTGATAAGCGCCGGGCGGCGTTCCCGGAGGTGCAGTGACGATCAGCGCTCCCGCGACACCGACGACGCCGGCGCCACCGTGCGTCGATCGCGCGAACGCGCGGACGGCGGACAGTCCTTGTCCGCCCCCGCTCGATTCGACCGGCAGATCGGTGACGTCCACCGTCTGGCGGGTGAGCGCATTGCCTTCCACCGGAACGACCCGCAGATCGACCAAGCCGAGATTGCTCGCCGCGATGCGCGCGCCACGGTCACTGACGAGATCAAGACCCTGAACGCTTGCGGTCCAATCGCTTCCACCGGGCCGGGTGTCGACGATTCGGATACTGCCGTCGAAGGTCCCGTCCCCGAACGCGGACCGCCCTGAGAGCCGCCGGCCGTCCGGATCCAGCGCGAGCAAACCGACGTCGTCCGGATGGTCGGGGGTGTACGGCGAGGAGATCGAGAGGACGCCGATCGGCACGGTCGCCTCGACATATTGCAGATCTCCCCCGACGGCTGCGCTGGAGCGGGTCGCCGTAACCAGAATCGCGACCGGATCAGACGGACGGGGACCGCACCCGCCGGGCCCGACGAACACCAGCTCGGCTTTGATCTCATGCGTGCCTACACCGAGCCGGAGGCCGAACAGGGCCGTGCGGTCCGTCATGAGTGTCACCCCGACGATCACACCGGAATCCGAGAATCGCACCGTCGCGCCCGGGTAGGCGCTCGGCGAGGTCGCGGTCAGCGCAACCGTCTCGCCGGCCGAGATCGAGGCCGGATCGGCGGCAATGCCTAGCCGACCGGCGTCAGGGCAGTTTGATCCACTCAAGGCGTTCGCGCTGCCTCCGGAAGCTCGCGTCACCCCATTGATGGTTTCGCACGCGGCTGCCGGGCTCAGTGCGCTTAGGCAGCTCGCAGTAATCGGGGCCGGCCCGTCTTGGGCCAGCGAGCCGGCGAACAGCAGCGTCGCGAGCGGCACGACTACGACAGCCCGCCTCCGGCGGGCACCCGAACGGGCCGCCAGCAGAAGCACAAGGCCGCAACCGAGGAAGAGCGCGGCTACCGCAATCGCATTCGCCGCCGCGAAGCCCGTGTCGGCGAGCACGCTCGTGCCGCACTCCATGCAGCGGCCCCCGTTTCCCCGTCGTCGGCGTGCCGGGCACCACAATGGCGCATGGACAGCCCACGCACACGCCGCTGGATGACCGGGCGGTAAACAGAGGACGAAGGAATCACCGCCAGCACGCAAAGATGCGACTCATCACATCCCGAGCATCGTCGCCGTCCGAGCATCGTCGCCGTCCGAGCATCGTCGCCGTCCGAGCATCGTCGCCTTCCACTGCCGATCGGCCACCATTGGTCGGCCACGGCGGTCGGCCGCGCAGTCAGTCACCGTTGTCCGGCCTCGCGGCAATACTGATCGCATGGCTTACGACGTGGATCTCGCCGACCGCATCCGAGCCGTACTGGGGCCGGTCGAAGGTCTTACCGAGAAGCGCATGTTCGGCGGTCTGGCGTTCCTCGTCAACGGACATATGGCGGTCAGCGCGAGTGGCCGAGGTGGACTACTGCTACGGGTCGACCCGGCGCAGACAGAGTCGCTCATCGCGCCCCCACAAGTGGACCGATTCGTCATGCGCGGGCGCGAGATGGACGGTTGGTTGCGGGTCGACCCGGAAGCAGTCGCGACCCGCGCGACATTGCGTCGCTGGGTCCAGTTCGGCGTGAAGTATGCCCGGAGCTTGCCGCCCAAGTCGTAGGCCTATCGCGTGCCCGCCTGCACGCCCTGCGAGACCTCGGGCCGCCCACATCGTCCCCGGTCCGGCTACGGGTGATCAACTGAGTTTTCCCTTGCAAGGTAACGGGAAGCTCATTGGCGATCATGAGCCGCCTGGGCGTAGAATAGAATGTATGTTCGGTAGCGATCATGGGTCGGGCGGACCACCGCGACCACACCCGCACCGGCTGGACCTGCACCATCACCGACGGCGTCCCCCACTGGACACCACCCACCTGGCTCGACCCGAAACAAACACCCCTCCGCAACACCGCCCACAACCACCACACCAAACCACCGCCCTAGCGAGGCGCAGGCGGACCGCCTGCCCTCCTCTCGACAGAGTCGATTTCGGCCCTCATGATCACTTCCGTGCGTTTGCGAGGTGTGAGTTCAGTGGCTTTGGTCGCCGCCGCGATCCTTGCCCTCCTCGCGGGCGTCGCCGTCTCGGAAGAGGGGGGAAAGCTCGCCTCGGTGCAAGCCGGAGCAGAGGCGTATCAGGCCTGCTCCATCGCGCCGCGGACGGCGGACGCGCCCGCAGCAGATGCCGAGGCCTATCAGACGGAGGACGAGGATCAGGCGGTTCGTCTCACGGTTGACGACGCGGCCAGGCACGCCGCACGGGCCGCCGAGCTCGATCACCGGTGGGCCGGGCTCGCTCAAGCCTTCTCCGCGTTGTCGGGGCTTTGGCACTACGTCACCACGGTCGTCGACAAAGATCCGTTCGATTAT
This sequence comes from Actinomycetota bacterium, assembly GCA_019241805.1. Lineage (GTDB taxonomy): Bacteria > Actinomycetota > Actinomycetes > Mycobacteriales > Jatrophihabitantaceae > JAFAWL01. Next base: position 149 of record JAFAWL010000403.1, on the reverse strand, counting down.
CTGGGTCGGCGCTCGATGACCGAGAGCCAACGGATCACGTACTCCAGGATGTCGGTCGCCTACGCGCGCGCCATCCAAACCGTGGTGACCGACTGTCGCGGTCGCGGCTCCATCCCGTGATAAGGGCGCGGCGTTCAGCTCATGGGAAC
>JAFAWL010000239.1 GCA_019241805.1 Actinomycetota bacterium | reverse complement strand
CCACTGTCCAAGGTCGGCGAGCGGTTACAGGTGCATGCGACGTCAGTCACGAACGTCATCGACCGCCTCGAAGCGGCCGGCCTCGTGCGCCGTGAGCCCAATCCGCGAGACGGTCGGGGCACGCTGGCGGTTATCACCGATCAGGGCCGCCAGGTCGTGGCCAAGGCAACGGGGGAACTGAACGCCGCCCGATTCGGGCTGGAGGCACTCGGCGATCCAGAACTGGTTGCGATCTTCGATTTGCTCGCTTCCGTGCGTGTGGATGCAGGCGACTACCGCGACTGAGCGCGTTCATGCCTCATCAGCGTCCGCTGACTCCGGCCTCGAGAACCGTAACGGTGCGCGTGCCGGGATCGACCCGCGTGCGACAACCGAGCGGGAGGACGCCCATCGGAGCGCTGTGCCCGTAGTCCATGTTCGCGATTACCGGTAGGTCGGCCGGCCCCACTCCGCGAGCACCGCTTGGACGGTGTCCCACAGCTGGAACATCTGCTGCAGCGAGTACCCCTCCGGTCTGGACAACAACAGCGCGCCGATGCGCTCGAGGATGCCCAGCGCGCCGTAGTGGCGCAGGTAGTAGCCGACCGTGCGCGGCGCAGGCGCCTCCTCGGACAATTCGAAGGCGAAGATCGCGTCGGTCCAGTCGTCGAGGCCCGGCCAGACCGGCGTTGCCTTCAGCATCTCCAGCACGTCGGCGCATCCACCGATCAGGCGCCCCTCGACCGGCTCTTCGCCCTGCAGCCAGGTCCAGCCGGGATTCGGCCACCACCGTCGCCGTCGGGCAGCCAGTGAGGGGTCCGCCCAGTCGAGCCGCTCCTCGGTCCACTCGCGGCGGCGGCCAGATCCCCGATCGGCTCGTCGCTGAACAGCGCCGAGCGCACACAGCTTTCCGTGTAGGGGTGGATCCCGCCGTTCTCGGCGAAGCCGGCCAGCAGGCTGGGACCGTAGAAGCTGACGATGCCGGTGGCGCGATTGATCATGTGTTGCACCGTGGTATCGGAGAAGCCGAGCACGATCTTGGGGTTGGCCGCGATGATCGCCTGATCGATATAGGGGATCGTGCGGACGGAGTCGTCGCCGCCGATCGTCGTCACCACCCCGCGAACCTCATCGTTGGTGAACGCCCAGTGCAGGTCGTCGGCTCGGGCTCGAGGATTGCGGTGCAGCCAGCTCGAGTCGCGGTGGACGTTCGGGGCGTCCAGGCAGCGCAGGCCGAATGTGGAAGCCAACTGCTGACGACCGGCCTGGTGACGATGCGGGTAGGCGCCGGACAGGCCGGCGGAAAGCGACACCAGGGCGACGGTGTCGCCAGGGCGTAGCAGCGGTGGCCGGACGATGGTCATGGCCGCTCATTGTGAACGGTTCTCGACGAGGCGGTCGAGGTATATATCCCGCCGGGCTGGCAACGGCCCCCGCTCACAAAGCTGCAGGTGGCTGAGCTCACAGGGGCGGCCTGTCGGCCTGGTGGAATTTACTAGGACGTCCTAGTAAATTTGACGGGGTCGCCCAGCGAAAGGCCCCGGACATGAATCATGACGAGATCGAGGCCGGGCGCCGTCGTTGGCAACAGCGCTACGACGCCAGCCGGATCGCCGAGCGCGATTTCACGACGCTGTCCGGCACTGAACTCGAGCCCGTTTACGGTCCCGACGCAGCCGATGAGCGGATGGACCGTATCGGCTGGCCGGGCGAGTTCCCGTACACGCGGGGGGTGCACGCCAGCGGTTACCGCGGCAAGCCGTGGACGATCCGCCAGTTCGCCGGTTTCGGTAACGCCGAGCAGACCAACGAGCGATACCGGATGATCCTCGGCGAAGGCGGCGGCGGGCTGTCCGTGGCCTTCGACATGCCCACCCTGATGGGGCGCGACTCCGATGATTCGCGCTCCGTCGGCGAGGTCGGCCACTGCGGCGTAGCGATCGACTCGGCCGCTGACATGGACGTCTTGTTCGGCGGCATTGATCTCGGCACGGTCACCACGTCAATGACGATCTCGGGTCCGGCAGTGCCGGTCTTCTGCATGTATGTCGTCGCCGCCGAACGGCAGGGAGTGGATACCGCGCGCTTGGATGGCACGCTGCAGACCGACATCTTCAAGGAATACATCGCCCAGAAGGAATGGATCTACCCGCCCGAGCCGCACCTGAAGCTCATCGGCGATCTGATGGAGTACGTCACGGCGGAGGTCCCGGCCTATAAGCCGTTGTCCGTCTCGGGCTATCACATCCGCGAGGCCGGGGCGAGTGCCGCCCAGGAGTTGGCGTTCACGCTGGCCGACGGCTTCGGCTACGTGGAGTTGGGCCGCTCGCGCGGTCTGGACGTCGATGCCTTCGCGCCGGGACTGTCGTTCTTCTTCGACGCGCACATCGACTTCTTCGAAGAGATTGCGAAGTTGCGGGCAGCCCGACGGATCTGGGCCCGCTGGATGCGGGACGAGTACGGAGCCACGACCGAACGAGCCCAGTGGCTGCGGTTCCACACCCAGACCGCCGGCGTCTCGCTCACCGCACAACAGCCGGACAACAACATCGTTCGCAC
>JAFAWL010000449.1 GCA_019241805.1 Actinomycetota bacterium | reverse complement strand
TTCGTCATCGCGGTCGTCCTCGGCACGTTCGCGGCCGTGTTGATGAGCCAAGCCCGGTGGATCGAACGATCGCTGTTTCCGTACGCCGTCATCATTCAGACGATTCCGATCCTCGCGCTGGTGCCACTGATCGGGTTCACCCTCGGCTTCAACTTCCGCAGTCGTGTGCTGATCTGCGTCATGATCTCGATCTTTCCGATCGTCACCACTGTGCTGTTCGGTCTGCAATCGGTCGATCGAGGCTTGCACGACCTGTTCACGCTGCAGAAGGCACCGAAACCGGTGCGGCTGCGAAAGCTGATGGTGCCAGCCGCACTGCCCGCGTTCTTCACCGGGTTGCGCACCTCGGCGGGATTATCGGTGATCGGCGCGATCGTCGGCGATTTCTTCTTCCTGCAGGGCCAGCCCGGAATCGGTGCCCTCATCAATGTCTACAGCGCCCAGTTGCAATCCGAGCAGCTGTTCACCGCCGTGATCCTGTGCGTGCTACTGGGCATCTTCGCGTTCCTCATCGTCGGCGTCATCTCCCACCTGGTGATCGGCGCCTGGCACGAATCCGCCGTCAATCCCGATCAGCGCTGACCCGGGCTTGCCACCACCACCTGGCATCACGCCAACTCGAGATTGGACCATTGTGATCAACAGACCCTCCGGCCGCCGGGGCCGCGCGATCGGCGCGACCGCCCTGCTCACCGCTCTGACCGTGTCTTTGACCGCCTGCTCGTCGTCTTCATCGTCGTCGAGCTCGTCGACCTCGGCCAGTGCCGCCGGTTCTACGGCGTCGGCCGCCGCCGGTGGGCCGTCACTGGCCGGCGTGTGCCCCTCGACGATCGATATCCAAACGGGTTGGGATCCTGCGGTCGGCAACGACTACGAGCTCTACGAACTGGCGGCGCCGGGCGGCGAGGTGGACTCGAACAACAAGGTCTACACGTCCGAGTTGATCGCCCACGGAGCGGATACCGGAGTGAAGATCAAGCTGCGGGTGGGCGGTGCGGTCAAGGCCTATCAGTCCGGCGGCAACCTCATGGCGCAGGACAGCAGCATCATGCTCACCGACGATTCCCTCGACACGAACATAAGCCAGTCAGCCAAGAACGAACTGGTCGAACTGTTCGCACCACAGTTGCACAACGCCCTGGGCGTGATGTGGGACCAGAGCAAGAGCTGGAAGACGATCTCAGACCTCGGCAAGGCCAACGTGCCGATCATCGTCTCGAACTCGGGGCTCTACCCGTGGGAGTACCTGGCCGGCAAGGGCGTCATCAAGACCAGCGAGCTCAACAAGTCCTACAAGGGCGCACCGGCGCTGTTCGTCGCCGCGGGCGGCAGCTCGGCCCAGCAGGGCTACGCGGACGCCGAGCCGTGGCTTTACGAGAACGCGATCACCCAGTGGGGCAAACCCGTCGCGTTCCAGAAGGTCTCCGACTACGGCTACGACCCGTACGCGAACGCCATCGCCACGACCGCCGAGAACGTGACCAAGTATTCGGCCTGCCTGACGAAGCTGATCCCGATCATGCAACAGGCCGCGATCGACTACATCGCGTCTCCGGCGCAAACGAACGCGCTGATCGTCGATCTGGCCAAGAAGTACAACGACGGTTGGACCTACACCGCCGGCCAGGCGACGTGGGCGGCGAGCGCACTGATCTCGACGCAGGTCGTGGCGAACAGTGCCGACGGCACATTCGGCAGTATCGACCCGACGCGGGTGTCGGACTTCTTGACACTGTTCACGCCACTATTGGCGCAGCAGAACATCAGCCCCAAGGCGGGATTGAAGCCGACCGATCTCTACAACAACCAGTTCATCGACAAGTCCATCAAACTGCCGCCGTCGGTGACGGTCGCGGCGGCGGCATCGGTGACGGCGACAGCCGGCAAGTAGACAACTCGCCGGCCGGAGGCGGCCGATTGAGGGACCCGGGCGGCGAGTGCTGACTTACGCACTCGCCGCCCGTCTCACGCCAGCCGGCCGGACAGTCCGGAACGTCACGGTCAGATGGTCGTTTCGATGCCGTCCGAAGGTGATCAGGACGACGTCGCCGTTCTCGTCCTCCAAGCGCGACTCCATGAACAACAGAGCCGAGCCGGGCGGCACATTCAGATGCAAGGCGGTGCTTTCATCGGCCACCATGGCCGAGACCGCTCGCGTACCGCCGGCGATGTGCCGGCCGAACGCGTCCTCGATATAGCCGTACACATCCGCCACGCAGGCCGCCCGGTCCACCTCGACGCCGTCGGGCACGGCCAGCAGGTACGTGCGAAGTTCGGTCGGCATGCCGTCGATGCCCGAGATCCGCTCGAACACGGCCAGGCGACGGCAGGCCACGGCGAAACCGAGGGTCGACCGCAGCCCGTCGGGAACTTCGTCGAGCACCCGGAAGCCGAGAAGTTTAGACCGGCGCCGATCATGCAGCTCGTCCTGGATGGTCGTTCCCTCGACGATCCGGTCGAATGGATAACGTGCGGGCACGCGTCGGCTGAAGCTGCCCGCACCAACCTGACGCTCGACCCGGCCTTCGGCGACGAGCAGGCCGAAAGCCTCGCGGACCGCGTTGCGCGACGCCCCGTGGGCCGCCGCCATGTCGAGTTCGTCCGGCAATCGCTCCGGCCACAGCCGGCCTCGCTCGAGCCCGCTGTTGAACACGTCGCGCAGGCGCCGGGCTTCGTCGCGGCGCCGATCCGCGCCGCCGAGATGCAGTGCGTGGACCGGTTGTCGGCGCGGTATCGGCATGATCGCTCCCTCCACTGTTGTTGGGGCCGATTGAACGTCGGCCCCGTGTCAGGGGAGTTACACGGTCGTGACGGCCCGGCTCTGGGAGTCGGCTGCTCGAATCGCGGTAGTCGTTTGGAGGAGACATCGCGTCATACGCCAGCCCTGGCGAATGGCCGATCTCGGACGGATGCCCTCTTTTTTTCAGGGTGCCCTGCGCCCGGCAAAGGAACCGATGGTATGACGTACGCTGGCACGATTCAGGTGCACGGCGGCGAGCCGCCGTTCGGAGTGCATGCGACAACTGGAGACATCGTGAGCCTTTCCGAGCAGAGGGCCGGCTGATGGCCGCCACCGACGCCCATCCGCGTCTGGACGCCGCCAGCAAGGCGGCCGGCGAGTCGATTTACGTCGCCGATATAGAGCTGCCGAACATGGCTCATGCCGCGGTCGCCCGTAGTGGCTACGCCCACGCACTGATCCGCTCGATCGACACCAGCGCAGCCGAGCAGATGCCCGGCGTCGTCGGAGTCTTTCGCGCCTCCGACCTGGCCGCGGGTCTCTACGGACGCGCCGTGCGCGACATCCCGGTGCTCGCCGCCGAGAAGGTCCGCTTCGTCGGCGAACCGGTCGTCGCCGTGGTGGCCGAAACTCGCGTGCAGGCCGAGCAGGCCGCAGCACTCGTCGAGATCGACTATGAGGAGCTCCCGGCCGCAACCACGGCCACGGCCGCTGTCGCATCCGGGGCGCCGCTAGTGCACGACGCGCCCTGGGAGTATCCAGGCGCGTTCGTCAAACCCGAAGAAGGCCACAACCTGCAGTCGCTGAACACGGTCGGCGACAAAGAGACCGTCGAGGCGGCGCTCGCCGCGTCCGCGTTCGTGGTCGACGAGGTCTATCGGACCCAGACCCAGCACCAGGGATACCTCGAGCCGCATGCGTGCATCGCCTCGTGGCAGGAGGGACGCCTGCACGTCTGGCTGGCGTCCAAGTCGCCGTACCCGCTCAAAGGCCAGATCTGCGCCTGCCTCGGGATCGAGCCGGATCAGCTCGTCATCGAGCCGATCACGCTCGGCGCCGACTTCGGCGGCAAGGGCTCGCCCATGGACGCGCCGCTGTGCTCGGAGCTTTCGCGCCTGACCGGGCGACCGGTGAAGCTGGTACTGCGCTACACCGAGGACCTGACCGCGACCGACTCGCGGCATCCGTCGATCTTCCGGGTCCGCATGGGAGCTGATGCCGAAGGGCACCTCACCGCGGTTGCCTACGACGTGCTGCTCGACGGCGGCGCCTACGGCGGATACAAGCCCTCGCCCCACGTGGTCGTACACGGCGCGGTCGAGCCGGGCTGCTACCGCATTCCGAACTTCTACGTCGAGTGTCGAACCGCGTACACACACACGGTTCCCAAGGGGCACATGCGCTCCCCGGGCGAACCGCAGCAGCTGTTCGCCACCGAGTCGGCGATGGACGAATTGGCGCTCAAGGTCGGCATCGATCCGGTCGAGATGCGCAAGCGGAACATCCTCGTCACGGGCGACACCGATGCCGGTGGACGGCAGTGGTTGGAGTACCGGAGCACCGAGACCCTGAACGCCGCCCTGGCCGCCATGGAGGACCACTCGCACGAGGTGCCCGAGGGCTGGCTGTTCGGACGGGGCATCGCCGCATACGGCCGGACGTCGGTGTCGTTCGGATCGACGACGATCTGCCTTATTCCGTTGCCCGGCGAGCGGTTGCGCGCCGAGGTGTCCTACGTCGAGACCGGTACCGGCAGCCACACGATGGTGCGCGAGTTGATCGGCCGCGAACTCGACTACTCGCCCGACGAGATCGAGGTCGTCCAGGTATCGACCGACCGGCTGGCCTACGACTTCGGAGCCGGCGGCAGCCGGGTCACGACGGTGGCGTCCTACGCCATAGACGCCGCGGTCAAGGCGTGGCGGGGACGCCTGAGCGACGAGGCCGTCGAGGTCACCATCGACGAAAGTGCGGCGCCCCCGGTCGGCGCGTTCATCATCCAGATCGCTGAGGTCGCGGTCGATCCGGTCACCGGTCAGCTGAAGGTCCTCGAAATCATCTCGGCCGTCGACGTTGCCGAGATCATCAACGACAAGGCCCATCAGATGCAGATCGACGGCGGCGTAGTGATGGGCTACGGCTACGCCTGCCTCGAAGATCTCATGGAGGACGACGGCCACGTGTGGGCCTCGACCCTCGGCGAGTACAAGCTCCCGACCTCGCACGACGCGCCGCACCTGCGAACCGTCCTCGTACCGGGCGGGCGTGGTCACGGCACGGCCAACGTCAAAGGCATCGGCGAATCGTTGACGCCGCCTGTCGCCGCGGCGATCGCCAACGCCGTTGCTGATGCCACCGGCACCCGCGTACGTCGGCTCCCCCTAACCTCTGAGGCGATCTTCGATGCGCTCGCCGGAACGGTGTCCTGATGCAACTTTCTTTGACGCTCAACGGTGAAGCTCGCACGATCGAGATCGAACCGGATGCGATGCTGCTGGATGTCGTGCGCTCGCTCGGCCTGACCGGCGCGAAGGAGGGCTGCGGAGTCGGAGTCTGCGGCCTCTGCATGATGGTCATCAACGAGCTGCCCGTCTCGGCGTGCATCTACGTCGCCGCGCTGGCCGCCGGCAAGGATGTCTGGACCGTCGAGGGGTTGACCGCCCGAGATCCCGCATTGCTGGAGGCCTTCGTCGTCGAGGAAGGCATGCAGTGCGGCATCTGCACGCCGGGGCAAGTGGTTTCGACCTACACCCTGAAGCGCGAATGCCCGAACGCCACTGAGGAGCAGGCCCGCGAATACATGGCCGGCAATCTCTGTCGGTGCACCGGCTACGTCAGCATCACCTCGTCGGTGATGAAGTACCTTGCGAGCGAGGCCCGATGAGC
>JAFAWL010000245.1 GCA_019241805.1 Actinomycetota bacterium | reverse complement strand
CAGTGGCTTCGTCGCGGGGCAGCAGTTGGTCCCGGTGCCGGTGAAGCAGGGCCAGTTCCCGGCGCGGGGACTGACGGCGGGACAGAGCGTGCTGATCGTGGCAACGCCGGGGACTGGCGAGACGGTCGACTCGTCGACCAGCGCTAGCCCCTCGTCATCGGCTGACGGTTCGGCGGGGATCACCGCGACGGTGGCGGAGGTCGGTGAGATGAACCCAGCCACGCAGATCACGGTCGTCGACGTAGCGGTGAGCGCGGATTCCGGTGCCGAGGTCGCGCGGCTGGCCTCGACCGGGAACCTAGCGTTGATTCTGCTGCCGGCCGGGCGGTAAACGATGCTGACGGTCGTGACATCCGGCAAGGCCGCGCCCGGCGCGACCACGTCGACGTGGTCGCTGGCACTGACGTGGCCGCGACCGCTGGTCGTGGTTGACTGTGACCCGGCTGGCGGGGACATGGCGCCGGGGTTCTTAGCCGGTCGAGTCACGACAGAGCACGGGCTGTTGTCGTGGTCAGCGGCGGCGCGCCGCGGAGTCCCCGCGTTGGCGGCGGCGGCACTGTTCGCCGAGCACGTGGTCGAACTTTCCGAGCGCGACGGCGTGTGGTTCCTGCCCGGTTTCACGAATACGACGCAGGGATTGTCCTTCACCGACGAGATCTGGGAACGGTTGGCGTTGGCGTTGGGGCGGTGCTCGGCGGCGATCGGGCGTGATGGGCTCGTCGATGCGGGCCGGTTGGCCTGCGACCGCGGGAATTGGCCGGTGCTGCGAGCGGCCGACCAGGTGTTGCTCGCAGTCCGGCCGAGTGTGCGATCGGTTCATGCGGCCCAAGACGCGACCACGAAACTGCGGCACGAGTTGGGCGACCTGAACAACGTCTCGGCGCTGGTGATCGGGTCCGGGCCGTATCCGGCTGCGGAGGTCGCCTCGGCGTTGCAACTGCCACTGGGTGGCGCCTTGCCCGAGGACCGCTATGCGGCGGCGGTGTTATCGGATGGTGCGGCCCAGTCGCTGACCAAACCGCTGCACCGCTCACCGTTGCTGAGGTCGGCGATCCGGGTGTCCAGGCAGCTGGCCGAGGGGTGCGTCCATCCTGATGCAACGACGTATATCGGCGTGGGTGAGGCGCGGTGAGCACCGACTCCACGACCGCGCCGCCGCTGCACCCGCTGCCCGCTGCGATGTCGGTGACGCCCGAGGTCGCGGCGGCTACCGATCTGTCCACCGAGGAATACACCGTGGTGGATGACCTACGCGGACGGGTGTCGACGCGCCTGACCGCGGAGGACAACTACCCGGCCGGTGCGCGGCGGGAGCTGACGAAAAAGCTGATCCGCGACGAATATGATCAGTTCCTGCTGCGGGAGGCCAACCGTGGCCAGCCGGCGCTGGCCACCGCGACCGAAGACAAGATCTTCGCCGCGGTGCTGGCCGAGCTGGACGGCTTAGGTCGGATGGCGCCGTTGCTGGCTCGCGAGGACGTCGAAGACATTCACTTCGAGGGTTGCGATGCGACGGTGCTGCGGCTGAAGTCGGGGGAGCTGGTGGCGGGTCCGCCGATCGCGACCAGCGACGAGGAGTTGGAACAGCTGCTGCGCTCGATCGGCGCACGGTCGGGTGACGGTCAGACCAGTCGGGAATTCTCCTCGGCCAGCCCGATCCTGAACGTGCGGCTCAAAGGGGTCACTGAACTCGGCGCGCGGTTGCAGGCGGCGATGGATGTGCTGCCGCGACCGTCGGGTGTTATCCGTGTGCATCGTTTCAGCGACCCGAGTCTGGAGGACTTGCGGTCGATGCCGGTGCCGATGATCGACGCCCCGATTCACGCCTTTTTGCATTACGCGGTGCTAGCGGGCGCTTCGCAGCTGATCAGTGGCAACCCGGGGGTGGGGAAAACTACGATGATGCGGGCGCTGCTGAACACGGTGCCGTTCAACAACGTCGTGGTTACCGTAGAGGACGAGCGTGAGCTCGGGATTCATCTACCCCGCCGAGACCTGGACGGCCGGCTGGTCAAGCGGCACGCGGTGGCGCGGTCGTTCGAGTCGAGGTTACCGAACGCCGAGGGCCGCGGCGGTTTCGATATGGGCGACGCTCTGCATGAAGCGCTGCGGATGTCGCCGACCTGGGTCGCGGTCGGCGAAGTAAGAGGCGCCTATGTAACCTACCTTCTAGAGGCCGCAACGTCGGGCATTTCGTCGGTCATGTGCACGATCCATGCTCGCTCGGCCGCGGGCGTGTTCAAGAAGGTCACGATCAATGCGCTGAAAGCGAACCCGGCCCCGGACCCGGAGTTGGTGATGGCGTCGCTGTCGGAGCTGGATCTGGTGATCCAGGTGAGCCGCGACGACGACTACCACCGTTACGTCTCGGGCATCTATGAGCTGGGCGAGGTCGCGGACTCGGGCAAGCCGGCGTTGACACCGATCTTCCAGACGCGCCCGGGTGCGCGTCGTCCAACCGCGCGCGGGGCCGGTGCGCTGAGCGACTCGCTGCGCGAGCGGATGGAGGCCGTCGGCTTCGACGCCCGGCAGTGGCTGGCCGAGGGCCGATCCGAGTGGCCGGA
>JAFAWL010000165.1 GCA_019241805.1 Actinomycetota bacterium | reverse complement strand
GTTGAGCTTCGGCGAAGACGCCCGATGCCGCCTCGCCCTCGGCCGGTCGGGCGGCTTCCAGCGCGCCGAGGGCGTGCGTGTATTCGCTGTCGGCTTCGACCACGCGCTGCCGGGCCGAGTCGATGTCAGTACTCAACGTCCGGCTCCAAGTTCTCGTCTCGCACCTGCGGGTCATACGGGGAGGTGGTCACGGGGTCCGTCCATCGGTCGTCTGTTCGCCTACGGTGTGCTGCCCCGTCGTTACCTGACCGATCGACCGCCTCTCGCCCCGCGTTGCGTCCTAGCGCCTGTGCAATGACCATTCCCGAGCCGGCGATGATCCAAACCGGGCAGCGGCGAGGTATGCGCTGTGACCGCCAGTCATGGCGGGAACCGCCGATCACCCCGGTCGGAACATCACCCAGGCGACGAGGGCGAGCACGAACACAGCGATGAGCAGCAGGGTGCTTGTACGAGGCCGGGTCATCGTCTAACACCCGCCGCCTCGGTCAATGGACGTGAGTCGCCCCCGGATTCCACGTCACTGGACGCGCTGACCTCCACGTCAGAAGGGGTGATCCCCGCCGCCGCCAGGGCGATCGTGCTGCGAGCGCGAAGCGATCGGCCGACGTCGAACTGCTTACCCGGCAGAGTCCGCGCGACCATACGGATGTTGAACTGGTCGACCGCGAGGCTCTCCACGCCCATGACGGTGGGCGGGTCGAGCAGCAGCCGTCGCAAATCCGGGTCGTCGAACGCTTCCTCGCCGGTCCGTTTCAGGACGCGGTTGACCGCGTCGATGTCGACGCGGCTCGGCAGAGGCACGTCGACCACCGCGCGGGCCCAGTCGCGCGAGAGGTTGACGACCTGCACGATCTGGCCGTTCGGAGTGGTGATCACTTCGCCGTCGATCGATCGGGTGCGCGTAGTGCGCAACGTCACCTCCTCGACCGTGCCCGTGATCGGGGTCGCCACGCCCGGTACCGAAAGTCGGATGACATCCCCGTAGCCGTATTGCCGCTCGGCGATGAGGAAGAAACCGGCGAGCAGATCCTGAACGATCCGCTGGGCCCCGAAGCCGATCGCCACGCCGGCGACGGTCGCCGGCGCGATGAAGCCGCTCAGCGGCAGGCCGAGCAGCTGCATCGCTCCCACGGTCGCGATGCAGTAGAGCAGCACGATCACGACCCAGGTGACGACGTCGGCCACCGCGTGCCGGTGTTTGGCCGTCTCGGACCGCACGAGCGCGTCGGCGCCGATCGCTCGCCGGTCGATGCCCGCGGTGATGCGGCCACCCAGCCACGCGACGAGCCGCCCGGCCAGGACGACGCCGGTCACGAGCATGGTCAGCTGCAAGCCGGTGCTACGCGCCCAATCGGCGAATCCGGCCAGGTCGCTCACGTGCCCACATCCCCGTTCCATCACGTGCCGCGCGGCTTGTCCTGACACGGCTACGAAGAACTACCTTGCCCAGTCGCACCCCGAGAGATGCACGTTCTGCTCAGGCCGATGCCAGGCCGCGCAGCACTTGCGCCAAGAGCCCGCCGGTCGAGCGCGGAATCTGGGTACCGTCGATGCATGACCGCGATCGCGGCCGTGCGCGGCGCGCTCCCCGCTCACCGCTACGCCCAGGAGCAGATCACCAACATGGTCGTGGGCCTGATCGACGATCCGGCCCGCGTGGCACTCACTCGACGGCTACATGCCAGTAGCTGCGTGCGCAGTCGCTATCTGGCCCTTCCCCTTGAGGCGTATCCCGAGCTCGACGACTTCGGGCAAGCCAACGACGCGTTCATCGAACATGCCCTCGAGTTGGGCGCGGCGGCGGTCTCCGGTGCGTTGTCCGACGCGGGCCTGCACCCGGCGGACGTCGACGTCGTGCTGTCCACGACCGTCACCGGAATCGCGGCGCCCTCGATCGAGGCGCGGCTCGCGCAGCGATTGGGGTTTCGCCCGGATGTGAAGCGGATTCCGATGTTCGGCCTCGGATGTGTGGCCGGGGCCGCTGGCATCGCCCGCATGCACGACTATCTGCGAGGGGCTCCCGACGATGTCGCGGTGCTGTTGTCGGTTGAGCTGTGTTCGTTGACGATGCAGCGCGGCGATTCCAGCACGGCCAACCTGGTCGCCAGTGGCCTGTTCGGCGACGGCGCAACCGCAGTCGTCGCGGTCGGAGATCGGCGGGCTGAGCGCGACGAGTTGACGATCAGCGGTCCGAGCGTGATCGACTCGTGTAGCCATCTCTACCCCGACAGCCAACGCACGATGGGTTGGGATGTCACGTCCGGGGGTCTGAAGATCGTGCTCGACGCCGACGTGCCTGCGCTGGCGCGCCGGTATCTCGGCGACGACGTGCGCACCTTTTTGGGCCGGCATGACCTGGACGTGACGGACGTCAACGCCTGGGTCTGTCACCCCGGCGGCCCCAAGGTGATCGACGCTATCGAGGAGACGCTCTCGCTCGGGCCGGATGCGCTCGAGCTGACCTGGCGATCGTTGGCTGATGTCGGCAACCTCTCCTCCTCCTCGGTCCTGCACGTCCTGCGCGACACGATCGACAAGCGACCGTCCGCCGGCTCACCGGGCCTACTGATGGCCATGGGGCCGGGGTTCTGCTCCGAACTCGTGCTGCTGCGCTGGCGGTGAGCCGTGATCTGGTTCCTGCTGTTCGTGCTCGCGGTCGGCCTGGAACGCCTGGTCGAGCTGGTCGTGTCGCGCCGCAATCTGCGCTGGAGCCTCGAGCGGGGTGGCCACGAGATTGGGCTCGAGCACTTCCCCGTCATGGTCGTGCTGCACACCGGATTGCTGGTCGGCGCGTTGTTGGAGGCCTGGTTGGCGCCGCGGTCCTTCGTGCCAGTGCTCGGCTGGCCGATGCTCGTTGTCGTCGTGTTGAGCCAAGCCCTGCGGTGGTGGTGCGTGGTGACCTTGGGACCGCAGTGGAACACCCGCATCGTGATCGTCCCTGGCCTGTCACGGGTGACGGGCGGTCCCTATCGCTACCTGACCCATCCCAATTACGTGGCCGTCGTCGCCGAGGGCATCGCCTTGCCATTGGTGCGCACGGCCTGGATTACCGCCGTCACCTTCACGGTGCTGAACGCTGCGCTGCTCACCGTGCGCATCCGGGCCGAGAACCGGGCGTTGCAACAGCTCACTCCGGCGACAGCCGCATGATCGACACCGCGGCGACAGCCGCATGATCAACACCGCGGCCACCGCCGCATGATCGACATCGCGATCGCCGGTGGCGGTCCGGCCGGCCTGGCGACGGCAGCCGAAGCCGCGCTTCGCGGCTTGACGGTTGTTGTGCTGGAGCCGCGCCGTACCCCGATCGCCAAGGCGTGCGGCGAAGGCCTCATGCCCGGTGCCGTGCGCAGCTTGGCCGAACTGGGCGTCACGCCGTCCGGGCACGCGTTCCACGGGATCCGGTACGTGCGCGGATCCCGATTCGCTACGGCGCATTTCACGCACGGCAGCGGCTTGGGCGTGGATCGGCTCGAGTTGCATCGTCGGCTTTCCGCCCGCGTTCTCGCGCTCGGCGTCGAGGTGCGGGCCGACGCGGTCGATGCGGTCGAGCAACGCACGGATCGCGTGATCGTCAACGGCCTTGCGGCGCGTTACCTCGTCGTGGCCGACGGCTTGCACTCGCCGGTACGTCGCCTGCTCGGCGTCGAGACCCGACCACGGCGGCGCGGTCGTCGACGATGGGGTTTGCGTCGCCACGTCATCACACCACCGTGGTCGGACCTTGTCGAGGTGCATTGGGCTGATCGAGCCGAGGCCTACGTGACTCCCGTCGCTCCGGACGTCGTGAACATCGCCGTACTGAGCGGTGATCGAATCGGATTCGACGCTCAGCTCGAGCACTTCCCGCAGCTTCGCGAGCGGTTGGCCGGATCACACTTCGACGAGGTCCGCGGAGCCGGTCCACTTCACTGCCGCGTACCACGCCGGGTTGTCGGCCGAGCGCTCTTGGTGGGGGACGCCGCGGGCTACGTCGACGCCCTAACGGGTGAAGGTCTGGCGCTCGCATTCCGGTGCGCCCGCGCCGCCGTCGACCGGATCGCCACGGGACAGCCTATGCGCTACGAGGCCGACTATCGGCAGATCAGCCGCCAATATCGGCTGATCACCTCATCATTGTTATGGGCGACGAGACCGCGGGCTGTGCGCGAACGCATCGTGCCCGTTGCGATCCGCCTGCCGAGCCTCTTCGATGCCGCCGTCGCCCGACTCGCGGGATCGGCCCTCGACTGATCGATCGCGGGCCAGCGGCTCAGCCGTCGCGTCGATCTGTTCCTGGGCCTTCTCCACTTGTCGCTGCTGACCAGCGGTCATCTTGCGCGTGTCCCGTACGGCTACGAACGGCTCGACGTCGGCGGGTAGCCCGGCCTCGATCGCCCGCTGGTGCTCGGTCTCGGCGTTGACCTCGGCTCCGAGCAGGATCGCGATATTCGTGATCCAAAGCCAGACCAAGAAGATAATCACAGTGGCGAGAGACCCGTAGGTCTTGTTGTACGAGCCGGCGAACGAGACGTAGAGCGCGAACAGGCCCGATACGAGAAACCACACGACGACGGCGAACACACCGCCGGGCGTGACCCAACGGAATTTGTCGTGCTTCACATTCGGGCAGGCCCAGTAGAGCAATGAGAACATGACGCTGACGATCACGAGCAGCACCGGCCATTTCGCGATCTCCCACACCATTACGGCCGTGTGGCCGATGCCGAGCGCCTTGCCGAACTGCGACGCTATCGAGCCGGTAACCAGCACCATCACCGCGCTGGCCAAGATCATGAGCATTACGAGCACGGTCACGCCGACGCGGACCGGTGCCGTCTTCCAGATCGGCCGTCCTTCGTCTACTCCATAGATTCGGTTGGTCGCTCGCATGAATCCGGCGATGTAGCCGGACGCCGACCAGATCGCGATGAGCACGCCGAGTACTGCAGCCAGGCTGGCCAGGCCCGCACGGCCCTGAGTCTGCTGGATAA
>JAFAWL010000091.1 GCA_019241805.1 Actinomycetota bacterium | reverse complement strand
CCTATCCGTGGCGCACGATTCGCGGCGAGGAGTGTTCCGGCTACTGGCCGGCCGGCACGGCCGCGGTGCACGTCAACGCGGCGGTCGCTGCCGCGGCGGCGCGGCACGTGTGGTGGACCCGCGACGTGGAGTTCGAACAACGTTGCGCCCTGCCGATCCTCGTCCACACGGCTCGCTTCTGGGTCGGCTTCGGATACGACGGAGCCGACGGCCGCTTCCACATCGACGGGGTGACGGGCCCGGACGAGTACACCGCCGTCGTCGATGACAACGTCTATACGAATCTGATGGCCCGGCAGAACCTGCTCGCCGCGGCCGCCGCCTGTGAACGGTGGCCCGAAGTAGCCGCAGAGTTGGGGGTCGACCCCGAGGAGACCAACCGGTGGAGTGACTGCGCGGCCCGGGTCGCGGTGCCCTACGACGAGCGCCTCGAGGTGCATCAGCAGGATCTCGGCTTTACCTCGAGGGGACCTTGGGACTTCGAGCGCTCGGCCCGTGACGGCGAATATCCGTTATTGGAGCACGCGCCGTACTTCGACCTGTACCGGCGGCAGGTCGTCAAGCAGGCCGACCTGGTGTTGGCCCTGCACTGGGCCGGTGACCAGTTCGAGCCGGCGCAGAAGGCTCGCAACTTCGCCTACTACGAGCCGCTGACGGTGCGCGACTCGTCCCTGTCGGCCTGCACCCAGGCCGTGATCGCCGCCGAGGTCGGACATCTGGATCTGGCTGCCGAGTACCTCGCCGACGCCGCGTTGATGGACCTGGACGACCTCGAACACAACGCCCGCGACGGCCTGCACATCGCCTCTCTGGCCGGATCTTGGCTGGCTCTGGTGGCCGGCTTTGGCGGTATGCGCGACATGGGCGCGCACCTGCTGTTCCGTCCGCAGCTGCCGCCGGGCTGGCACCGGCTGCGCTTCAAGGTGCGCCTGGGCGCCTGCCGCTTGTCGGTGCACATCTCACCCAGGCAGGTCAGCTACCAGGTCATGGGCGAGCAGGGCATGACCATCGTGCACTGCTCGGGTGACTCGGAGGAACTCGTGGAACTCGAACCGGATACGCCCGTGCGACGGTCGTGGCAGCCGGTCAAGCCGCTGACGCCGCGGCCCCATCAGCCTCCCGGACGCGAACCGGCGCGCGAACTGACCCGACGTTGAGCCAAGGCTGGTCGGGCCTGTTACTCAGGAAGACAGGCCCGCTGGGCGCCGCGGCAAGGTCCAATTCGGTCGCGGGAAGTGGCAGGTGTAGCCGTACGGATAGCGCTCCAGGTAGTCCTGATGCTCAGGTTCGGCCTCCCAGAACGGACCCACCGGCTCGACCTGGGTGACGACACGGCCGGGCCAGAGGCCGGACGCCTCGACGTCGGCGATCGTGTCGAGAGCGACTCGGTGCTGGTCGTCGTCGATGTAGTAGATCGCCGAGCGATAGGACGTGCCGATGTCGTTGCCCTGGCGGTTTTTGGTCGTCGGGTCGTGGATCTGGAAGAAGAACTCGAGCAGGTCCCGATATGTGATGGCGTTCGGGTCGTAGGTGATTTCGATGGCCTCGGCGTGGCTGCCGTGATTGCGGTAAGTGGCGTTAGGCACGTCGCCGCCGCTGTAGCCGACGCGCGTCGTCAGCACCCCGGGAAGTTTGCGAATAAGGTCCTGCATCCCCCAGAAGCAGCCACCGGCGAGCACCGCTCGACTGGTGGAGTTGACGGCGCTGCCGTCGCCGGCCGGACTGGTCGAATTCGTCATGGCGTCAGTTGCCCTTCTGTCTTGACTGCCCCTGGTTCAGCGTCCTCTTGCCTGCGGTTATTTCGTAGCGCGGGCTTGCCGGCGCCACGGCGGTTGATTGTCATCGAACGCACGTTCGACTACGATTGTCGGAGTGACCCTCGCCTTCCAATCCTCGCTGTTCGACACGTCGCTCGCGCAGGACGGCGGCCGGGGCGGGCGCCCGGTCACCGGTGAGCGGGCGGACGACTATCCCACCGGCCGGATCGAGCGCACCGTTCTCGGCGACGGGGCCTGGCTGGATGTCTGCCGGGGATTCTGCCCCCGGGCCGACGCGCTGTTCGAACGGCTGCTGACCGCGGTGCCGTGGCGTGCCGAGCGGCGCCCGATGTACGACCGGGTGGTCGAGGTACCTCGGCTGCTCGCCTTCTACGACGAGGGTGATCCCCTGCCGGATC
>JAFAWL010000011.1 GCA_019241805.1 Actinomycetota bacterium | reverse complement strand
ACTACGGTGACGAGATCGGCATGGGGGACAACATCTGGCTCGGTGATCGCGACGGAGTGCGAACTCCTATGCAGTGGACGCCCGATCGCAACGCCGGCTTCTCCACCTGCGATCCTGGGCGGTTGTATCTGCCGGTCAATATGGATTCGATCTACGGCTATCAAGTCACGAACGTCGAATCACAAACACGCAACACGTCTTCGTTGCTGCACTGGACCCGCCGGATGCTGCAAGTTCGCAAGGCCAATCCGGCCTTCGGGTTGGGTTCGTTCCACGACATCGGGGGTAGTAACCCAAGTGTGCTCAGCTTCGTGCGCACATTCGGCGACGACATCGTCCTGTGCGTGAACAATCTGTCGCGGTTCCCACAGCCGGTCGAACTCGACCTACGGCCCTGGCAGGGCGCCGAACCGATCGAGCTGCTCGGTGGCGTGCGGTTTCCGGCGATCGGTGAGCTGCCCTACTTGTTGACCCTGGCCGGCCACGGCTTCTACTGGCTGCGGATACCGAGCGTGCCGACCCATGGGGCGGCCGAGGATTTGCCTCCCGGTCGAGAAGAGGAGGTGAGCGCGGGTGAAGGCTGACGATCTCCAGCCCCTGCTGTCGCAGTGGCTACCTCGACAACGCTGGTTCGGTGGTAAGGGACGCCAATTCTCGGTCACAGCGCGGGAACTGGCCGAGTTGGCCGGCAAGCTCCCGGCGGTATCGATCTGGCTGGCGGATGTGCACTTCGACGACGGCACGAGCAGCACGTATCAGGTGTCGTTAGTCGAGCGGGAAGAGCCGGTGACCGGCCTCGATCACGTGCTCGTGGGCACCGTGAGCGAGGATGACCAGCCTCGCTGGATCTACGACGCATTGCACGACAAGGAAGTGACGCAGACTTTCCTGCACGGCATTCGGGACGAGCAGCGCGACGGACCATTGCATTTCGAGCGCTACGGGAACCCCGACGAGATCCCGGTCGGCAGCCCGAGCCTGGTGTTGACCGGTGAGCAATCGAATACATCGCTGATCTTCGGCGATCAGGCCATCTTGAAAATGTTTCGCCGACTCGAGCACGGCGTGAATCCGGACATCGAGATCCACGTCGCGCTCGACCGCCTCGGCGCCCGTCACGTCGCACGGGTATTAGGAGCGATCAGCGCCCAGGTCGACGACGGCCCCGTGAGCATCGGCATGCTGCAGGAGTACATGTCCTCGGCGACCGACGGTTGGGACTTGGCCAAGGCGTCGGTACGCGACCTCATGGCGGAGGCCGACCTGCACGCCGAAGAGGCCGGCGGCGACTTCGCGGGCGAGGCCCATCGACTGGGAGTAGCCACGGCTGAGGTACACGCCGACCTCGCATCGGCCTTCGGCACCAGCCAGATGCCGGCCGCCGATCGGACGGAGCGCGCCGCGGCCATGCATGCGGGGCTGGACGAGGCCCTGCGGGTGGTGCCCGATCTGCTCCGCGTCGAGGCCGGACTGCGACAGTGCTTCGACGAGTTCGGTGCCGCCGAGTCACCCTTGCTGACGCAGCGCATCCACGGCGATCTGCACCTGGGCCAGGCGCTGCGCACCGTACATCGCTGGATCATCCTCGATTTCGAAGGCGAGCCATCCAAGTCGATGACCTCGCGACGCCGGTTCGACTCGCCGCTGCGCGACATCGCCGGCATGCTCCGCTCGTTCGACTATGCGGCTCGCTACCAGCTCGTCGATGCCCCCCACTCCTCGCAGCTGGAATATCGAGCGGCCGAGTGGGCCGAGCGTAACCGGGCCGCATTCTGCGCCGGTTACGCCGAGGCCGCCGGACACGACCCCCGAGATCAACTAGCGGCACTTCGCGGATTCGAGGCCGACAAGGCCGTGTACGAAGCGGTGTACGAGTCGCGGAATCGGCCCAACTGGGTCGTCGTACCGCTTGCCTCGCTCACCCGTTTGGTATCGAGCTCCGCCGGCGCCACGGAAGGTCAGCCATGACATCGAAATCCCAGCCGATCCGCACCCCAGCCGCACCTTCCGACCCGACGGTTGTCGATGCGATCGCCCTCGACCGACTCGTCGGCGGTGCCGATCACAATCCGCACGGGATCCTCGGCTATCACCCGACGGCGGACGGCCGCACGGTCATCCGGACGCTTCGCCCTGAAGCGTCCGCCGCCTGGATCGTGCTCGAGGACGGCACCCGAGAGCCGATGCGCCGGCTGCACGAGGGCGGAGTGTTCGCCGGCGTACTCGACGGGCCACCACGCGACTATCGCATCGAGGTTCGTTACGGCGAGCACGTCGCTGCCGTCGACGATCCGTATCGGTGGTTACCGACCCTCGGCGAGGTCGACCTGCATTTGATCGGCGAAGGCCGCCACGAGAACTTGTGGGAGGTGCTGGGTGCGCACGTACGCAGCTACGACACTCCGGGCGGTCCGGTGACCGGCACCTCGTTCGCGGTATGGGCGCCGTCCGCCCGCGGCGTGCGCGTCGTCGGTGATTTCGACTACTGGTCCGGGCGCGCGTTCCCGATGCGGTCCCTCGGTTCGTCCGGAGTCTGGGAGCTATTCATTCCCGAGGTAGGCGACGGAACCAAGTACAAGTTCCAGATCCTGGGCGCGGACAGCGTGTGGCGCGACAAGGCCGATCCGTTGGCATTCGCGACCGAGGTACCGCCCGCGACGGCGTCGGTCGTGTTCTCCTCCTCGTACACCTGGGACGACGACGAATGGATGACCCGCCGAGCCGAGACGCCGTGGCACGCCGCCCCGATGTCGATCTACGAAGTGCACCTCGGCTCGTGGCGGCTGGGCTTGGGCTATCGACAGTTGGCCGAGGAATTGGTCGCCTACGTGCAGGAGACCGGCTTCACCCATGTCGAGTTCCTGCCCGTCTCGGAGCATCCCTTCGGCGGCTCGTGGGGCTATCAGGTCACCTCCTACTACGCACCGACCTCGCGCTTCGGCAACCCCGACGAGTTCCGCTTCCTCGTGGACCGGCTGCACCAGGCCGGCATCGGCGTGATCATGGACTGGGTGCCCGCGCACTTCCCGAAGGACGATTTCGCGCTCGCCCGATTCGACGGGACGGCACTCTACGAACACGCCGATCCGAGACGAGGCGAGCAGCCCGACTGGGGAACGTACGTGTTCAACTTCGGGCGCAGCGAGGTGCGCAACTTCCTCGTCGCCAATGCCCTGTTCTGGTTGGAACAGTTCCACGTCGACGGGCTACGAGTCGACGCCGTTGCCTCGATGCTGTACCTCGATTACTCCCGGCGTGAAGGAGAATGGCTGCCCAACCAGTACGGCGGTCGTGAGAACCTCGACGCGGTCGCCTTCCTGCAAGAGACGAATGCCACCGTGTACAAGCGGGTGCCGGGTGCGGTAACCATCGCCGAGGAATCGACCTCGTGGCCCGGCGTGACCCGACCCACCCATCTGGGCGGACTGGGTTTCGGATTCAAGTGGAACATGGGCTGGATGCACGACACGCTCGAGTACATCGCGCACGAGCCCATCCACCGCCAGTACCACCATCACGAGATGACGTTCTCGATGGTGTACGCGTACTCGGAGAACTTCGTCCTGCCCATCTCGCACGACGAGGTCGTGCACGGGAAGGGCTCGATGCTGGCCAAGATCCCCGGCGATCGCTGGCAGCAAATGGCGACTCTGCGCGCTCTTTATGCCTACATGTGGGCGCATCCGGGCAAGCAACTGCTGTTCATGGGGCAGGAGTTCGGCCAGGGCGCCGAGTGGAGCGAGGCCCGCTCACTGGACTGGTGGTTGCTCGACGGGCCCGAACATCGCGGCGTGCAACGATTGATCACGGACCTCAACCACGTCTA
>JAFAWL010000442.1 GCA_019241805.1 Actinomycetota bacterium | reverse complement strand
GGACAATCCCTCGGCCACGATCCGGACCGCGAGGTCCTCTTGACGGCCCGGCTCTTCGAGCCCCAGCAGAGCACGGGCGTGCCCAGAAGACAGCACACCGGCGGCCACCCGGCGCTGCACCGGCACCGGGAGGTTGAGCAGTCGAATCGTATTGCTGATCTGAGGTCGACTCCGGCCGATCCGCGTGGCCAACTCCTCGTGCGTAGCGCCGAACTCGTCGAGCAACTGCTGGTAGGCGGCCGCTTCTTCCAGTGGATTGAGCGCGGTCCGATGAATGTTTTCCAGCAGGGCGTCCCGGAGCATCGCGTCGTCGGCCGTCTCCCGGACGATAGCCGGGATGGTCGTGAGGCCGGCGGCCTCGGCCGCTCGCAACCGGCGTTCTCCCATGATGAGCTCGTAGCCACCTTCGTGCGGGCGTACGACGACCGGCTGCAGGACGCCGAACTCGCGCACCGAATGGGCGAGCTCGGTGAGGGCGTCCTCGTCGAACACTTGCCGGGGCTGCTTCGGATTCCGGCTGATCCGGCTTAGTTCGAGGTCCGCGAAGTAAGCGCCCGACACCGGCAACGGACCGGTTTCCGACCAAAGATCTGGGGTCGGGGCGCTGGCGCCGGACTCCGCTGTGTTCGATCCGGTCGAAGTCGGTCCGGTCGGTGCCGGTCCGGTCGGTGCCGGTCCGGCCGGATGTGAGCCCGTGGGAGGCCGCTCGTCAGAGCCGCCCCGCGACGCCGCTGACTCCATGGCCGCAGCCGGCTCAGGCGAGGCTGGGCCCGGCACCACTGCCCCGGCCGACACTTCCGCCGCTGGATCGGTGGGAGGCGCGGTCGGAATCAAGGCGCCCAGACCACGCCCGAGGCCGCCGAGTCGATTCTTGCCGGTCATCACTTGACCTCCGCCGCGCTGGATTCTCGCTGCCCCGGACCGCTGTTCGCGCTGCGAGCGTCCTGCCCGCCGGAGGGAGCCGCTCCGCGTTCGGCCAGTTCACGGGCTGCGTTGACGTAGCTGACCGCACCACGCGACCCGGGGTCGTAGGTGATCACGGTCTGACCGAAGCCAGGCGCCTCGGAGACGCGGACGTTGCGCGGAATCACGGCCTTGATGACGAGTTCGTTGAAGTGAGCCCGCACGTCGTCCGCGACCTGATCGGCCAAGCGGGTGCGGCTGTCATACATCGTCAGCAGGACGGTGGATACAGCCAGCGCGGGGTTCAGATGGGCGCGTACCAGCTCGACGGTCCCCAGGAGTTGCGCCAGGCCTTCCAGGGCGTAGTACTCACATTGGATCGGGATGAGCACCTCGCGAGCGGCGACCAGTGCGTTCAGGGTCAGCAGCCCCAGCGAGGGCGGGCAATCGACGAAGATGTAGTCGAGTTCCGGCTCCTGTCCGAGTCGAACCTCGACCGCACGCTGGAGCCGGTACTCGCGCGCGACCTGAGCGGTCAGCTCGATGTCGGCGCCCGCGAGGTCGATGGTGGCGGGTACGCACCAGAATTCCTCGGCGATGTCGACCTCAGCGCTCACCTCCGCCAGCGAGGAGCCCGAGAGCAGCACGTCGTAGATCGAGGGCGTGCCGGACGGATGGGCGATACCGAGCGCGGTGCTCGCGTTGCCCTGTGGGTCGAGATCGATCACCAACACCTTCAGCCCACGGGCAGCGAGGGCGGCAGCCAGGTTGACGGTCGTGGTCGTCTTCCCGACGCCGCCCTTTTGGTTTGCGACCGTGATAACCCTTGTCGTCACCGGGCGTGGCCATTTTTCCTGCGCGATATTCATGACCCGTACGGCGGCCTGGGCTTCCCGGGCGATCGGCGTATCCCCGTCGCGATCGGAGTTAGTGATCTCGGCTCCGGGGGTTTCACGTGAAACCCGGTCGGTGGCGATCGCCTCGCGACGCGCACGGCCATCCAGCTGCGGGGTTTCACGTGAAACGTCGGGCGCGTGCTCAGTCATGTCAGTGCCTGCTCCCTCGTCACGTGCGGCGGTTCGTTACGACGACGACCACGGTCGGCTGCGGAATCAGGCCTACTCCGCAGCGAACAATGTCCGAGACGACCCCGCCGCCTCGCTGAATATCCACTCGGTGCTCCTCGGCTTCACCCTCGGCCGATTCACCGCGTATCGCCAACAGCCGGCCACCCGGTCGCAGCAACGGTAGGCACCATCTCACCAATCGATCCAACGGCGCTACCGCCCGAGCGGTGACCAACTCGGATCCGCCGACGGACGCGACTGTCGCGCCATCTTCAGCCCGACCCCGAACAATGCGGACCCTGTTGTCGAGGTTTAAGGTTCGGACTGTCTCGGTCAGAAATCGGACCCGTCGAGCAAGCGATTCGACCAGGTCCACGTGAATATCAGGTCGACGACAGGCCATCGCGAGGCCGGGCAACCCTGCCCCGGTGCCGACGTCGACGATTCGTTGGCCGGTCGGGACTAGTTCGGTCACGACCGCGCAGTTGAGCAGGTGCCTGGACCACATCCGTTGCGCTTCGCGTGGACCGAGCAAGCCGTGCGCAATGCCGTCACCGGTCAAGGCGGCGGCATACGCCTCAGCCAGTGCCAGTTGCGGCCCGAAGATCTCGCGCGCGTGCCCGGCCGTCGCCGCTCCGTCGACCCGGTCATTCGCGGCCGGATCGTCCGGAGATCGGTCGTTAGACGGGTCACCGGCTCGGCCCGGCGGTTGGCCCGATTCACCCGCGGACGATTGAGCCGGCGCGTCCCGGCTTGCCAACTAAGGCTCAGGCGTCCCGGAGGATGACGACACGGCGGTTCGGCTCCTCACCCTCGGATTCGCTATGCAAACCGTCAATCCCAGCAATCGCGTCATGCACGACTTTGCGCTCGAAGGGGTTCATAGGCTCCAAACGCAGCGACTGTCCGGACGCCAGCACCTTTTCACCGCTCTGCTTGGCCAGCGTCGTCAAAGCCTGGCGTCGCGACTGGCGGTGGCCGCTGATGTCCAGCATGAGTCGACTGCGCTGACCGGATTTCTGCTGCACGGCCAGTCGGGTGAGTTCTTGGAGGGCGTCCAGCGTCTGCCCGTTGGGGCCGACGAGCGCCTGCAAACCCGAACCGACGATTGCCACCACGGCCCGGTCGTTCTCGACATCCAGATCGATATCGCCGTCATAGTCGATGATGTCCAGGAATCGCTCGAGGTAGTCGGCGGCGATGTCGCCCTCGGCGATCAGCTGAGCACTTCCCTCCGAGCCGGCTTCACCGGCCGCCGCCTCTTCGTTCTCGGTCTCGTCGTCCTCGGTCTCGTCGTCCTCGAACTGGTTCTCCGCGGAGTCGTTCGACTCGAGTTCATCCAGATCACTCACGTGATCCATCCCTTCCGTTGGGGCCGGGTTCATCGTCACCGGCGGGGGTTCGGGCAACGCGGCCGTAGCCGTCGGTGCTGGTCAGCGACGCTTCTTCGCCTTGCTGGCCCGTTTGGCTGCGGGACGATTGCCACCCGGTCTATTCGGACGCTGCCCCGGCCTCGGGGCGTTGCGCCCGAGCGCCGCCGCGTCGCCGGAGGCGCTGGGCGAGGCCGCGGCACCGGCGGTGCCCGCTGGGTCCACGTCCGCACTCTCGGCGACGACGCCCTCGATGACACCGTCGGCGTCGTTACTCCCGGCCGGAGGCCCCGCGGGCGTCCGGCCCGGCCGGACGGGCTTGGCACCCGGCCTCGGAGCAAGGGTCTTGCCGACCGCGCCCGGCGGCGCCGCGGCCGCGGGAAGCGTGGCCGGATCGTGCGGGTGGTATTTGATGATGTAGGCCTGCTGGGCCAGCGTCCACAGGTTGCTCGTAAACCAGTAGAGCAGCACGCCCAGCGGGAAGTTGAACAATAACCCGGACGCCAGGACACCCAGCGGGATGACCCAGAGCATGATCCGCTGGATGCTCGCCGCCGTGCCCTCGGGTTGCGTGGGGGCGTTGGCCCGGGACATCAACTGGGTCGCCAATGTCGCTCCGGCGCTGATCAGCAGCAGCGGCAGAATGACCCACCGGGTAGTAGCGACGGTGCCGCCCAGACGGATGATCGTGTCGGAAGAATCGCGAAACGACGCGGCCAACGGCGCGCCGAACAGCTTTGCCTTCGCACCACTGATCGTCTCGGACTGGGTGAAGGAATAGAGCGTCAGCTTCTTCAGCTCGGAATTGGACACCGGCTGACCGGCAGCGAGCTTGTCGGCGATGGACACCGAGTTGGCCAGGTGTCGCAGTACATGGAAAAGGCAGATGAATACCGGGATCTGCAAGAACATCGGCAGGCAGCCGGCGAGCGGGTTGAACCCCTCCTCCTGCTGCAACTTCATCATTTCGCGTTGCTGAGCCTGACGATCGTCCTTGTACTTCTGCTTGATCGCGTTCAGCTTGGGCTGCATCTGCATCATGCGGCGCTGGTAGTGCACCTGCTTGATGAAGAAGCGGAACAACAGGACGCGGGCCGTGATGACCAGGAAGACGATGGACAGCGCCCAGTTCAGGCCGCCGTCCTTGTCCAGACCGACGGCCGTGAACAGCTGATGCCAGCGCAGCAGCACCCACGAGACCGCGGTGTACAGGAAATCGAGATGGATCACGAACCAGGTCTCCTAGCCGCCTGCGACCCGCGGCCGGTCCTGGCCACGGCGGGGAACGACGGGCCGCCGGTCCGTCTCGGGAACGAGTGGGGGCACCGGGTCGTGCCCGCCGCGATGCCACGGATGGCAACGCAGTAGCCGGCGCAGGGCCAAGTAGCTACCGCGGGCGAGTCCGAACCGTTCGATCGCCTCGGCCGCGTACGCGCTGCAGGAGGGCGTGAACCGGCACGACGGCGGAAACGCAGGGCTGATGAAGCTTCGATAGAAACGGATCACAGCCAAGGCCGCGCGGGCGCCCGGGCCGATTGCACGTCCGGCGCTCATCGACGGCCCCCTGCCTGGGTAGCCGCGCTCGACCGGACTCGGGCAAGGCGTTCCAATGCGGCGTCAAGATCGCGCGCCAGTTGGGCGGAGCGGGTAGTAGCGGCCTCCGGCAACGCCCGGACCACCGTCGCCGAGCCGTCCGGCAACAGATCCAGTCGACCGGCCAACTGTGCCCGCAGTCGCCGACTGACCTGATGTCGTACGACGCTGCCGCCGACCGTCTTCCCGACGATCAAGCCGACGCGCGAGGGCACAACCGAGTCCGGCTGAGCGAGGAAATGAACCACGAGGCAGCCACGGCGGACACGACTACCTGTGCGCAGCACCGCGGTGAAATCAGCGGGCCGGCGCAGACGATGAGCGGCTGGCAACATCCTCGCGCACCCCAGCCCGCGGGCGGGCGAGGTCAGGCCGACAACTCGGCGCGGCCCTTACGACGACGCGCGGAGAGGATCGCGCGGCCCGCGCGCGTGCGCATGCGCAGCCGGAATCCGTGCGTCTTGGCGCGCCGACGGTTGTTCGGCTGGAAGGTCCGCTTGCTCACGGTAAGGCTCCATCGATCGGGTGGGTCACATCGGTGCTTCGCTCCCGGCCGGGCTACCCGATGCACGAACGAGGGCAGCGCAACGCGGCGAAACCGCAGCCTGCAACGGTACGGACCGCAGGGCGGTGCGGTCAAACCGTGTCGGTGCGGGCTCTTACGTCCGACCGTACCCGCCGGCCCGGAAAGCGGTGCCGGCGAGAACGCAGAATCGTCAACCGTACGAGCGAATCCGCCTTTAGCGGCGGCGACACGCCGTGACGGCTTGTCCGCTTCTCGCCGCGCTGTTAGGTTCTCCGTCCGTGCCGCCTGTACGACGGCGACCCCGAGCAGTCCCCCGCACATCACAACTAGGCACCTCGCGAATACGAGCCGCCCGCAGCGCATGCACAGGCTGTGGAGCGTCTTGTGGATACCGTCGGTCGCCCATGCCGGCGGGCGTACGGACCGAGG